>JANPFJ010000042.1:0-27342 GCA_031423355.1 Gemmatimonadaceae bacterium
GAAACCCATGCTATACAAACTGTGGCAGGGCTTCGATCCGAAGCGTCTCATGATCGGCATCTACGCCTTCATGTTCACTTTGTCGATCGTGATTCACTTCATTCTGCTGAGCACGCCGCGCTACAACTGGCTCAACCCAGATGGCAACGCCGGTCAGGCAGCCACGGCAGACGCGCTCACCCCGATGCCGGCAAGTCGGTAACGACGGCGCGCGGGCTGCGGCCCGGATGGCTTCATGTGCCCAGACCACGTGAGCCATCCGGCGCCTTAGGCCCTCGCGGCCGACGCTACGTCTTGTCTGCAAGGAGCGACAATCGATGGCGATGATGTCCTTCGAATACAAGTACCGCGTGCGAGGCGGCACCCTCCTCGGTGGTGACTTGTTCGATTTCTGGATTGGGCCGTTCTACGTCGGGTTTTTTGGCGTGGTGGCGGCGTTTTGTGCCTTCCTGGGGACCGCCCTCTGCATCTACGGTGCAGCGATCGGCCCGACATGGAACCTCTGGCAGATCAACATCGCCCCGCCCGACCTGAGTTACGGGCTAGGACTCGCGCCGCTGCGAGAAGGCGGACTCTGGCAGATCATCACTCTTTGCGCCACCGGGGCATTCGTCGCCTGGGTGCTGCGACAGGCAGAAATCAGCCGGAAACTGGGCATGGGCTACCATGTCCCCGTGGCGTATTCCGTCGCGGTCTTTGCGTACATCACGCTCGTCATCATTCGCCCGATGCTGCTCGGCGCATGGGGCCATGGCTTTCCCTATGGCATCCTGAGCCACCTGGACTGGGTCTCGAACGTGGGCTACCAGTTCCAGCATTTTCATTACAATCCGGCGCACATGGTGGGTGTGACGTTCTTCTTTACCAACAACCTCGCGCTGGCGATGCATGGCTCCCTGATTCTGTCAGTGACCAGCCCGCCAAAGGGTGAAGCGGTGAAGACGAGCGAGCACGAGAACACGTTCTTCCGTGACGCGCTGGGCTATTCCATCGGCGCGATCGGTATTCACCGTCTTGGCCTCTTCCTGGCGCTCAACGCCGGGCTCTGGAGCGCCATCTGCATCGTCATCAGCGGTCCATTCTGGACCCGCGGCTGGCAGGACTGGTGGAACTGGTGGCTCTACCTGCCCATCTGGGCTGCGAGGTAATGCGCCGATGATTGAATATCAGAACCTCTGGACGCGCGTGCAGGTGCACGCCCCCGTCGACCCTGGCCTTCCGCTCAAGGGCAGCACCTGGGGACGCGACGGCAAGCCCTTCCTGAGTTATTGGGCAGGCAAGGTCGGTGATGCGCAGATTGGTCCGATTTACCTCGGGACAACCGGCGTGTTCTCGATGCTGTTCTTTTTCTTTGCGTTCGAGATCATTGGGCTGAACATGCTCAAGTCCGTCGGCTGGAGCCCGATTCAGTTCATTCGGCAACTCCCATGGCTGTCCCTCGAACCACCGGCACCGCGATACGGCTTGCACCTCCCGCCGCTGGAGCAGGGCGGATGGTGGCTGCTGGCAGGCTTTTTCCTGACGCTGTCGATCCTGTTGTGGTGGGTGCGGCTCTACCAGCGCACCAAGGCCCTTGGAATGGGTTCGCACCTCGTCTGGGCGTTTGCGTCCGCGATCTGGCTCTATCTCGTGCTCGGGTTCTTCCGCCCGCTCCTGGTGGGCAGCTGGTCCGAAGCGGTGCCGTTCGGGATCTTCCCGCATCTGGACTGGACGGCCTCGTTCTCGATCCGCTACGGGAACCTGTTCTACAATCCGTTCCACATGCTCTCGATCGTGTTCCTGTACGGCTCGGCCCTGCTCTTCGCCATGCACGCGGCGACAGTGCTGGCCGCCAGTCGATACGGCGCGGAACGCGAGATCGAGCAGGTGACGGATCGCGGCACCGCCGGCGAGCGGATGGGACTGTTCTGGCGCTGGACGATGGGTTTCAACGCCACGACGGAGTCGATCCATCGCTGGGCGTTCTGGTTCGCCACGCTCACCACATTGACCGGTGGCATCGGCATTCTCCTCACGGGGACGGCCGTCGATAACTGGTTCCTGTGGGCCCAGAAGCATGGTGTGGCTCCGAGCTACCCGGCGCAGTACGCGGTCAAGGCGGAGCAGGCACCGTACCTTCGTGGCCAGTACATGGGCGTCTCGCCGGACACGTTCCCCGGCATGATGCGCGACGCCAGCGGCAAGCTGGTACCGCAGCAGCTCCCGGTACCGCAGGGCGCGCAGCTGACCGGCGATGTCGAGGTCTACAACAAGCCGGTGCTGGCGACCGAGAACATGCGTGACTCGCTCAACCTCGACGGACTGTTCATCATGAGTGCCGTGTATTTTGCCACGGGCAAGGATGGGCTGCGCGCTGAGTCTGATGCGGAAGTCGCGAACCTCGCCGCGCTCGTCACGAAGTACCCGGCGCTGAAGATCGAAGTGCAGGGCCACACCGACAACGTCGGTGACCCAACCTCGAACCTCACGCTGTCGCAGGAGCGCGCGAATCGCGTGCGCGACGTGCTGACCACCAAGTACGGCATTGCTGCGGACCGCATCACCGCGCGCGGCTTTGGACAGACCAAGCCCACGGCGTCGAACACCACGCCCGAAGGCCGTCGCCAGAACCGTCGTGTCGAGATTGCCAGCGTCGGCAAGGTCGTCCTGCCAGCGGGGACCACGCCATGATCACACGCAACTCTGTGCGCCTGGCTGCCTTGTTGGCGTTGGCGGTGCTGAGCGCATGCAAGCCGGACAAGACGACGATCGTGCAGCAGGGATACCGAGGGGTCGGGATGGAAACGAACTACGACCCGAAGGACATCGCTGCCACGGCCGCGTACAACAAGGCCCCAGCACCGCTCCCGGCCGCACCGCCGGGACCACCGGGCCAGTATCAGAACGTGCAGGTGCTCACCAATGTCAGCGCGGCCGAGTTCGGCCGTACCATGACGGCGATGAGCGCCTGGGTGGCGGGCGGCGCGGGGAACTGCGCCTACTGTCACAACACCGCGAACTTCGCTGCCGACTCGAACAAGGGTCAGCCGATCTACACGAAGCTGGTGGCTCGCATGATGCTGCGGATGACGCGGCAGGTGAACAGCGAGTACACGCGCCACGTGGGAGGAACCGGTGTCACCTGCTACACCTGTCACCGCGGTCAGCCGCTGCCCAAGGGCCTCTGGTTCTATAGCAACGAGAACCAGGTGCTCCGGCACTATCTCGATCGCGACGACATCCGCGTACAAAGCCACTCGATTGATCCGCTTCCTGGTGAAGCCGCCAATCGCACGGCAATTCGGCAGACGTACAACACCTACGCCTTGATGATCTCGCAGTCCAAGGCGCTCGGTGTGAACTGCACGTACTGCCACAACTCGCGGGCCTGGACGTCGTGGGAAGAGTCGACCCCGAAGCGCGTGGTGGCGCTCTACGGGTCGGCGATGCTCCGCGACATCAACATGAATTACCTGAATCCGCTGCAGCCGGTGTATCCCGCCAGCCGTCTGGGTCAGCATGGTGATGCTCCCAAGGCGCAGTGCATCACGTGCCACAGCGGCATCTACAAGCCGCTGTACGGCGCGAAGATGGTCAAGGACTACCCTGCCCTTTGGGGCGCTCCAGGCTGGGATGCGATCACTGGTCCGCTCGACGCCAGTGGGAAGCCGCTGTACGACGGTGCCCCGCTCACCGCACCGGTGGCAACACCGAATGGTGCAAAGTTGAGCGCCGCGCCGGCAATCTCGAATGCCGCTGGGGTCGAAGTCGCGATGGGAGTCACACCGGCCTCTGCGATGCCCGCAGTGACCAAGGTGCCAGTCCGACCGACACCGTAACACCGCTCGTGTAGTCATCGCCTTCGTCGCGCGCCCGGGTCGAGTCATCGATCCGGGCGCGTGACGCGTTCCGCTGGCTCTCTGCCCTTCCCGTGCGGCAATGGCGCGATAACAGCAGATTGATCATTATCAGGTTCTTATTGCTTCCGCTTCCCCCAGCAGCGTGGTTTTTCCATGCCCGTCACACCCGTCGAACGCCAGATCATGCTTCGCGACGGATTCCGGCTTGCATTGCGAGTCTGGGCACCGTCGGAACTACCGCTGGGTACGGTGGTCATTGCCCATGGGTTGGGAGAGCACGCCGGTCGCTACCAACAGCTCGCGCGCGCGCTGAGTGACGCGGGGTGGGAAGTGCATGCGGCCGACCAGCGTGGCCACGGTCGCTCCCCCGGCGCGCGAGGTGTGATACCAGCCACCGAGACCATGCGGGATGACATCCTCGAGTCGCTCAACTTCGCCCGCGCAACATCGGCTCGCAGCGAGCGCGCACTCCCGATCGTACTGCTCGGCCACAGCATGGGCGGAGCATTCGCGGCGTGGGCCGTAGCACATCGTCCGGAGGCGGCGGATGCGCTGATCCTGTCCTCCCCCGCACTGCTGGCCGACCTGTCGCTCATGCAACGCGTCATGATGAACACCATGCGGCACCTCGCACCCGACATCGCCGTCGGCAACGGGTTGAACCCGAAGTACATCTCGCGGGATCCCGCCGTCGTGACTGCCTACGTCAACGACCCGCTGGTGCATGACCGCGTCTCGTCTCGGCTGGCACATGCGATCGTGACGGCCGGCGAGACGGTACGAGGGGCAGCCGAGCGCTGGACCACTCCCACGCTGCTCCTGTATGCCGGGGCCGATCGCCTCGTGAACCCGCGGGGCTCCGAGGCGTTCGCGTCGAAGGTCCCCCAGTCAATGCTGACGGCGCGCCGCTTCGATTCGGCATACCACGAGATCTTCAATGAACCCGATCGCCAGGCTGCGGTGGACAACGTCATGGCATGGCTGCGGCAGCGCGCTGCGTCCTGACCCACCGACCGTTCAGGCCACGGCGGGTTCGCCGGCAACGAGGGCAGCTGGGTCATCAACGCGGTAGAGCGACAGCATCAGCTTCGTCTTGCGCCGGAAGCCGATGTGCGCCCGCATTGAGACGGTATCGTAATCCGCCTCTTCGATCGCCTCGAGAATAGCCGCGTAGCCAACCGCACACGCCTGGGCACATCGCTGCGCGTCGGGCGAGAGCATCTCGATGCCTGGCAACGCCTGACGGTACAGCGTACGGGCGAGGGCGACGAACTCCTGCATCATTGCACGCCAGGCGGAAGATCTGACGTCAACATCCCGCGCCATCACCTGCACGCGGGTCAGGCCGGCGCTCGCCAACGCATCTGCCGGCAGATAGCAGCGACCGTTTGCGGCGTCTTCGCCGATGTCACGCAGAATGTTCGTCAACTGCATGGCGACGCCGAGCGTACGAGCGCAGACAATGGCTCTGGCTCGGGTCTCCTCACCACCTCTCACGCCGAAGACGTGCGTGCAGAGCTCGCCAACACTGCTCGCCACACCTTCACAGTATGCTTCGAGCGACTCCCAATTGCGGTAGTCGGTGGGATCAAGATCCCGCGCCACGCCATTCACCAGTTCGTCCACGGGCGCCAGCGGGATTCCAAAGCGCCGGATCGCCCAGGCGGTCTCGGACATCACCGGTCCCGACGGGGCGCCCTCGAGCGCGGCATCCAGCTGTTGACGCAGCCGGAGCAGCGTGTCGCGGACCGCGTCCCTGCCACCAGGGCCGGCGCGGTCGACCGCGTCGTCCGCCAGTCGACAGAAGGCGTACAATGCGTACGTGGCGCGCCGTTTGGCGAGCGGGAGAAAGACACTGGCGAGGGCGAAGGTTCGTGCGTGACGCCGAACGATGTTCCCGCACACGAGACTCTCAAAAGTCACCATGCTCGGGTGCCTCGCGTCGGCGTCATCGTCACGCGGTGGCCGGCGTTCCTGCCGCGGCAGACGGTACCCGCCCCGTCGTGCCCACCATCACACCACTCGCGACGTCGGATGAGTCTGCGGCAGACTCCACGTGCGCCCGCAGCGCGCCGACGACGGCGGCGGCGGCGGCATCCGGCTGCCGTAGGCCGCGGAATGTGGGACGACCACGTCGACTCCCACGCCACGACATGTGCGGGAAGAGCAGCAACCACGGGATTTCCTGCGTCCCACCAAGCGTGACCATCAGATCGGCCGAGCCATCCGGCCGCCGAAGCAGATCGACGCCTTCCACGATCGAATACGGAACGTTCGCATCCGCGCGAAGCACGATCCCGATATTGAAGAACACGCGCTTGTCAGTGATCACGTACGATGAGGTCTTCGCCAGGCGCCACGCGAACAGGCGAATGCTCACGACTGCCACCAGCGCGAGCACCAGACTCAGGATTCCAACACCGATCAGTCGTGGACCC
This sequence comes from Gemmatimonadaceae bacterium, assembly GCA_031423355.1. Taxonomy (GTDB): domain Bacteria; phylum Gemmatimonadota; class Gemmatimonadetes; order Gemmatimonadales; family Gemmatimonadaceae; genus JACMLX01. Next base: position 6,278 of record JANPFJ010000042.1, read on the forward strand.
GAGTCAGTCGGATGTTGCCATGCATCAGCGGCCCCGATAGCGAACGAAAACGCGACGAAGCCGAGCACCCAGCGTTCGCGCAGCAGGTAACGCGCGAGCGCGCGCTGGTCGGGCGCACCGGACCACAGGACACGCTCCCCCGCGGGAAGGCGACTGACCTCCCCGTCGGGGCCAACATGCTCAACGACGGTCCCCATCACATCAACGGACCGAATCGAAGATCGGAGTTCCACAATGACCCGGCGCCGAAGTAGGCACTGATCTTGTCCTCCTCGAGCAGTGTCACGGTGTCAGGCGACTTCGTCTGCGGAATGCCGGCGAAGTCGCCCGCCTTCAGCACATGAATCTGCACATGCGACGCAGCCTTCGAGTCACTCATGAACGGCAGGAAGCCTTCCGGGCGTGGTACGCGAAGGAACGGCACCGGCAGGAGGCGACGACCACCCTCGGTCAGTTCGAGCTCCAGGTACCGAAGGCCCGGCTCACTCCGGTCAACCCAGAGATCGACCACCGTGCCACCCACGGCACCATCCATGCCCTTCACCTCGAGACCGCGCGGATCCGGATCTTCGTGCGCGACAAAAAAGTCCGTGGCGACACGCATCGGTACGATGCGCGCTACGCCCTTGACGGTCAGGTCGGGCCGATCAGCGCGATCTGCCCACGCACCCGGGCCGATGCCAGCCGTCAACGGGTTGCCGATGGGCTCCAGCGGTGCGCCAAAGGAGGAATCCACGGGTCTCGCGTTCTTCGGGACGATGAGATCGGACATGGATCAGTTCTCCGGATGGGTGGGAATGAACTCCTTCGGACCAGGGTACGCCGGAAAACCCTGCACGGTACGCCCTGATTCATTCGACGTCAGGGGGTACCCTTCCCGCTTGTCTTCCCGGCGCAGATACAGGATCAGCCCGAAGAAGGCGAACCAGAACAAGTACAGCAGGACCTGCGTGACATCGATGTACGGCGTGAAATTCCTGAACATGCGTACTCCTTCCAGGTGAGGGACAACCGCGTACTGCACACTACGCCGGAAACTCAGCGATACCAAAGGGCATGGAGCGGACATCCGCGCGACGCTTCGCCGCCAGCGGACCAAGAACAACCAACAACACGAACAACCCGATGATCGCGACACAGTATGCCGCGATGTATCCGAGACTCTGATTCGTGCCCGCCGGGCCGCTCACACCGTCACGAATCGCACCCGCAACCGCCATCGCGACGCCGGCGGCCGTGGCTTGCACCGCGCCCCACGCACCAAGCGCCAGGCCATGCTCGCCGTGCTGCGGCAATGCCATCACCTTCAGCAGTGTGCCAACACTGAACAGACCGTTACCGAAACCGATCATCAGGGCCCCGACCATCAGCAGCGCCGGTGCGGTCATCGGCGCCGAGAGAATGATGACGGCGAAGCCAAGCACGCCGACCAGGGCGCCGACAGCGCACAGGCGGATGGGATCTGCCCCGACTGATGCCCGCCTGGCCGCCAGCGCGAAGCTGGCGATCGCGCCAACCGCCATCACGGCGGTCAGCGTCGTTGTTGCCGCCACACCAAGCTTCAACACCTGCCCACCGAACGGCTCGAGCAACACATCCTGCAGCGTGAAGGCAAACGTGCCAACACCCACCGCCACCAGCAATCGGACCAGCTGCGGTGACTCCGCCACAAACGCACGCCACGCGACCAGGAATGGCGGGCGCGCGACCGTGGGGGCCGTGGTTGGCGCCGATCCACGGGCCTCCTGCTTCCAGACCGCCACGACGTTCAACAGCAGTGTCACTTCGGCGGCGCCGTTGATCACCTGAATCAGCACGACCTTGTCAAAATTGCGCAGCATCGCACCGTACGACAGACTCGCCACCACCATGCCAACGAGGAGCATGAGGTACAGCAAGGCGACGACCTTCGGTTGATCCTTCTCAGGCGTGATGTCGCTGGCGAGGGCGAGCCCGGCGGTCTGCACCATGTGCGAACCGAGACCGACACAGAGAAAGGCGAGGAAGCTCGCCGCCACCCCGACGCCGGGGTGCCCGGTGGTGTCGCCGGAGAGGATGTAGAGCGCGACGGGCATGATCGCGAGGCCGCCGAACTGCATCAGTGTGCCAAACCAGATGTACGGCACGCGCCGCCAGCCGAGCACTGAGACGTGCGTGTCCGAGCGGTACCCGATCAGGGCGCGCAGGGGCGCCGTCAGCAGCGGGATCGCGAGCATCAGGCCAACGATCAACGCTGGCATCTTCAGCTCGACGATCATCACGCGGTTCAGCGTCCCGGCCAGCAACGTCGTCGCGAGCGCGACCGTGAACTGCAGCAACCCAAGCCGCAGCAGACGCGGCAACGGCAATTCGTCCGTCGCGACGTCGGCAAACGGCAGAATTCTCGGGCCGAATCGCGACACGAGTCGCGACACGAGCGGAATCCGTGCACCCGTGCTCATCGGGTCACCAGACCGGTTCCATACGCACGTTGGCCGGCAGTTCATTGGAAATGACCGGCAGGAAATACAGCTGCACGAACGTCGTCGCGACGGTCACCTTCAGCGCCGCCCGCCGCAACGCGGCGCCGATGCCACCCATCTTCTTCGTGGCCTCGATCGCCAGCGTCAGCTGAAACATCTTCTCGAACAGTTCCCAGATCTTCGGGCTCTCGAGGTCGAGGCTGACCGGGAACACCTGCTTGCTGATCAGGCTCGTGAGCTTGATCACCTTGCGGTCATAGTCATCCACCGACATGCCCATCGCCCCGAAGAACGATGCCCGGAGATGATCGCGCACGTACATCGTGCAGAACACCGCCAGCAGGAAGAACCGGATCCAGTACTTGTTGATGCCCTTCAGGAAATCCGGATTCGCACGCATCAGCACGGCGAACGCCTCGCCGTGCCGGAACTCGTCGTGGCACCAGTTGTCGAACCACTTGAAGATCGGGTGCCAGCGCTTGTCGGGCTGCTGTTCGAAGTTGCGGAAGATCGTGATGTAACGCGCATAGCCGATCTTCTCGGACAGGTACGTCGCGTAGTAGATGAACTTCGGCTTGAAGAACGTGTACTTCTTCGCCCGCGTCAGGAAGCTCAGGTCGACCCGCACGTTGAAGTCATTCAACGTGTGGTTGATGAATCCGGCGTGGCGCCCTTCATCACGACTCATATAGCCGAACAGTTCGCGCACGTCCGGGTTCGTGCATCGCTTCTTGATTTCGGCATACAGAATGCAGCCGGAGAACTCCGCCGTCACGGAGCTGATCAGGAAGTCGACGAACTCCTGACGCAGCTTCGGCGGCAGCTTCGAAAAGTCCTCGTCGAACTCCGGCGTCCGCTTGAAGTGATTGCGATTCGGGTCCGACTTGAACTCCGCCACCATGGCATCCCACTGTTCACGCATCGACGAAAAATCGAGCTTGTTCATCTCGTCGAAATCCGTCGTGTAGAACCGCGGATTCAGCGCCGCGTCCTGCGCCGCAATTGCGGTACTCTCGGCGGTGCTGTGCGGCGCGTCGATCGTCAGTGCTGCTGGGTCATTCGTGATGTTGTACATATGCGTTCAGCCCTCGAAGCCGACTTCATAGAGTTCCGTGATGCGCGTCCGACCCATGACGCGCTCCCAGGCCCGGCGTGGCAGGCTGGCCTTCGACACCGTCGCCGTCGCCGCCATCGTGCGCGTTTCGTTGAGCGGGATGTAGCACGGCGCACCGTGCACCAGCACCTCGTCTCCCTCGTTCACTTCCACGCCCTCGAGCACTACGTGCGCGTGCAACTCCCGCGACGTGGCTTCAAGGTCGATCATCGCCGGCACCTCGATGGTGCGGCGGTAGAGAAACCAGATAACAAGACTCACGACCAGCGCGATCAGCAGATTCTGCAGCGTCAGCATGCGGTCACCTCTGCTGGCGTGAGAAGTACCAGACGCCCACGAGGATGAGAATCACGATCCACATGAGGTCACCTCTGGTGCGCGTCGACACAGCTCGAGCGCCTGCGACGTGTAGAAACCACTCTCGACACGATGGGTACGCCCGGCACTCCAGTCCGCCAATCGTACATCGCGCGCCACGCCCCGCAGCAAGGGGCGCATGGCAACCGGCTCGATCGCCGGCGCCTTGTCACCACGCGGAAACAGGCTGCCGACCGCATGCAGCGTCGCCAGCAGCGGCGTCCGCGGCGCGAACGTGACGGCCATCGAGATGCGCGTTCTCGCAGCGAGCGCTGCATACGCGTCCAGCATATCAGCCATGCGATAGTGAATGAGTGAATCCATTGCCACGACGTAGTCGAACGAGCCGAGCTGCGGGTCGAGCATGTCGCCGGACCGCCAGTCGATCGTCCCCCGATCGAATTTCCCCTCGGACCGCGTCTCGGCTAGTCCCACCAGCGTCGGAGACAGGTCGACGGCGACCACAGCGGCCCCGCGCCTGGCGAGCTCGACCGCTTGAACGCCCGTTCCGCAGCCCGCGTCCAGGACCCGCAGCCCGGTCAGGTCGTCCGGCAGGAACCCGCTCAGCGTGTGCCGCATCCGCTCGCGCCCCTGCCGCACCGTCCGGCGCACCCAGCTGACCTGCGAATCGGACGTCAGCGTCGCCCACGCGGCCGCGGCAGTTCGGTCGAAATACTCGTGCAGCCAGGCCCGCCGCTCGGTGTAGGTGCGGCTCCCTGGCGTTCCAGCGTCGGTCGACGGCACGGCCATGGCTCAGTCGTACCCGAGCAGGTCGAAGATCTCGCGATCCTTCAATGGCTCCACGAGGAGCGGCGGCACACCGTCCAGCAGCCGCTGCGCGCAGGCCAGATACTCGTCCTGCACCGCCTTCACTTCCGGATCGCTCGAATCCATCTCGAACATCGTGCACTTCTTCAACCGGCTGCGACGGATCGCATCGAGATCCGGGAACTTCGCCGTCGTCGTCAGGCCGACCCGATCGTTGTAACGATCGATCTGGTCGGTGTCCTTGCTCCGGTTGGCGATGACGCCACCGACGCGCACCTGATAGTTCTTCGACTTCGCCAGGACCGCCGCAATGATGCGGTTCATTGCAAAAATCGAGTCGAAGTCATTCGCCGTCACGATCATCGCACGGTGCGCATGCTGCAGCGGGGCCGCGAAACCACCGCAGACCACATCACCGAGCACATCGAAAATCACCACGTCAGTGTCTTCCAGGAGATGATGCTCCTTCAGCAGTTTCACCGTCTGCCCGACGACGTAGCCGCCGCAGCCGGTGCCGGCCGGCGGGCCTCCCGCTTCGACGCACAACACCCCGTTGTACCCCTTGAAGACGAAGTCCTCGGTGCGCAGCTCCTCACTGTGGAAGTCCACCGCCTCGAGCGTGTCGATCACCGTCGGCACCATCGACTTCGTCAGCGTGAAGGTCGAATCATGCTTCGGATCGCAGCCGATCTGCAGCACCCGCTGCCCGAGATGCGAGAATGCCGCGGACAGATTGGACGATGTGGTGCTCTTCCCGATGCCCCCCTTCCCGTACACCGCGATGCAGAGCGCACCGGTGATCTTGTCTGCGGGGTTGAGATGCACCTGCAGGCTCCCGTCGCCGTCCTCACGTCCCAGAATGGGGAGTCGCGTTGCCACTGCCATGCTACTGCTCCTGAACCAGGGAATGTTGCTCGGCACGCGCCACCACGCGGGCCGGTCGGACGAACACACACACGGTCGCCTTCATCGGGCCACCACACCTTCGAGTCGGTCTTCCAGCTCTGCCGCGGCGTCACGCAACGCCTCGAGCGTCGCCGCATCCGGCGCCCAGTAGCCGCGATCATTGGCCTCGAGCAACTTGGTCGCCATGCCCGCCGCCGCCGATGGATTGAGGCTCGCCAGCCGGTCTCGCATCTCGGCGTCGAGGACGAAGGTCTGGGCCATGTCCCCATATACCCACCCCGGCACGCTGCCGGTCGTCGACGACCAGCCGACCGTGGTCGCGATGTGCCCTGCAATGTTACGCACACCCTCGTATCCGTGCACGAGTTGCCCCTCGAACCACTTGGGGTTCAGCACCCGCGTCCGTGACTCGAGCACCACCTGCTCCTCGAGCGTCCGGATCTTGCCGTCCTTGCCGGTGTGGTCGCCCATGTAACACGCCACCTTCTTCTGCTGCTGCTGCTCGATGACGCGGTTCACGCCGCCCAGCGCCTCGACGTACTGATCGATGTCGGTGGCGCCCAGTTCGACGGAGTCCACATTCTGAAAGCTCAGCGAAGCGGTGCCCAGTGCCCGCTTCATCATCTTCTGTCCGGCGCGGCACTTGCCATCGGCACCGTAGGCAAAGCCCTTCCGCTGCACAAACAGATCGGCGAGTTGATCCTCGTCTTCCCAGCGCCCGGTTTCGAGCAGCAGGTTGACGTTCGAGCCATAGGAGCCTTCCGAATTGCCGAACACGCGCAGCGACGCGGTCTCGAGATCCACACCATCCTCGCGCATCGCGGCCATCGCATGCTTCCGGATGAAGTTCTGCTCTTCCGGTTCATCGGCACTCGCGCACAGCAGCGCCGCTTCGGCCAGCAGCTTCACCTGCAGCGGCAGCAGATCGCGGAAGATGCCCGACAACGATGCCACGACGTCGACCCGCGGGCGGCCCAGCTGCTGGAGGCCGAGCAGTCGCGCACCGCAGAGTCGGCCGACGCCATCAAACCGTGGGACGACACCCATCAGCGCCAGCACCTGCGCCAGCTGGGTGCCTTCCGACTTCATGTTATCCGTGCCCCAGAGCACGAATGCCACCGTCTCCGGGAAGTCGTTGCCATCGGCCACATGCCGTGCAATCAGTTGTTCGGCGCGGGCAGATCCTTCCTTCAGCGCGTACGGGCTCGGCACCTTGTACGGGTCGAAGCCGTACAAATTGCGCCCGGTGGGCAGGACCGCAGTGTTCCGTACCAGATCTGCCGCCGGCGCCGCCGTGACGTAGCGGCCGTCCATCGCCCGCAGCATGCCGGGAATCTCGGAATCCACTGCCAGCATCTGGTCGAGCACCAGCAACCCGCGCAGCGTCGGCTCGAGCGCCAGCGGCGCGATGCCGCTTCGCTCGGCCACGCGCAGGCCGGCGGACGAATCACCAGCGCTGACCGCCGCCAGCACGATCTCCCGGGCGGCAAGGTCGATCTGCTCCACCGTCAACACCGAACGCGCCGCGTCACGCAGCGTCTCCCCAAAGGGCGCAACATCGGCCTCCGGGCGACCGACCGACGCGATCGCGAGCAGCATGTCGGCCCGCTCCTCGACCGACGGCGTCTTGCCGACGATATGCAGCCCAACCGGAATCAGCGCCTGCTCGACTTCCAGCAGTTTCTGACGAACACGCTCGATGACAACCGAATCGGCCGGCGTCCACTGCGGTATCGCCGACGTCAGCTCGAGGGCACACGCCTGCTCCTGCAGCAGCGCCACGACTGACGCACGCTCGCCATCACTGGTGCGATCGTCCATGCCGCGCCAGCGCTCGAACGTCGCCTTGAGGTCGATCAGTCCCTTGTACAGACCCGCCGCCGAGACCGACGGCGTGAGGTAGCTGATCAGCGTGGTGGCGCCACCGCGGCGCTTCGCCAAGGTCCCCTCGGACGAGTTGTTCGACGCATAGAGATAGACATTGGGCAGATCACCGATCAGGCGATCCGGCCAGCACTGATCGGTGAGTCCCGCCTGCTTGCCGGGCATGAACTCGAGCGCACCGTGCGTGCCGAAATGCAATGCAACATGTGCCCCCCAGTCTTCGCGCAGCCAGCGATAGAACGCACTGAACGCATGGGTGGGCGCGAAGTTGCCCTCGAAGAGCAGGCGCATCGGATCGCCTTCCCATCCGAACGACGGCTGCACGCCAACGAAGAGGTTGCCGAACTCGGCGCCGAGAATCTGGATCCCGTAGCCGTCGGCGAACTGCTTGCCAGGGGCGGCGCCCCACGCCCCTTCGATCTGCGGCAGGTACTGCTCTCGACGCACATGGTCGTCGGTCGGGATCCGCGTGAACACCGATGCCACCGAGCCATACTGCTCGCGATTACCCTGAATCACCGCATCGCGCAACGCATCCACCGACTCGGGCACCGTGATCGCATAGCCCCCGTCGCGCATCGCGATCATCGTGTTATACAGCGAGTGGAAGCAGTCGATGTATGCGGCGCTACCCGTGTTCCCTGCGTTGGGCGGGAAGTTGAAGAGCACCACCGCCACCTTCCGTTCCGCACGCGGCGTGCGGCGCATACGGATCATCTTCTCGACGCGGTCGGCCATCGTCTCGACGCGCTCGGTAATCGGCAGCGACTCAGCGTTCTCCACACCCTTCGCCGCCCCCACCTTGCCGGCGAACACCGTCGGCCCAATCGCACCGTCCAGCTCCGGAATCGCAACCTGCAGGGTGGCCTGCAGCGGATTCAGCCCGCGCGGGTCGTTCTGCCACTCCGGCGTGGACTGGAACTCCAGCGTCTGCAGACAAAAGTACGGCACATCCAGCTGGCTCAGCATGGCCTGCGCCGCCACCGAGTCGTTGTAGGCGGGTCCACCAACCAGCGAGAAACCGGTCAGTGACACGACCGCGTCGACGCGCGACCGGCCATTGGCATCGAGGAAGAACTTCTCGACCGCCGGCCGTGAGTCGAGCGCACTCGCAAACGCCGGAATCGTGCGCAGGCCACGCTGTTCGAACGCACGGACCACCGCCGCATAGTGGGCCACATTGTCCGCCAGCAGATAGCTGCGGCCGAGCAACACCCCGACGGTGCCGGCACTGCCCTTCGTCGGCAGCGACGAGAGTGACTCGGTGATCCCGTGTTCGGCCTTCACCTGCGGATGCCACAGGCCAACCTCGGGATACGTCTTCGGTGCCTCGGACTTCACGCGAGCGCGCAACACCTTGCGCGGTCCGTTGGCGTACTTCTCGACATGCAGCAGGATCAGGTTGGCGATGTTCTCGGCCGTGCCCGCCAACCAGTACTGGATGCTCAGCAGGTAGACGCGCACATCCTGCGCCGGGCCCGGAATGAACTTCAGCAGCTTCGGCATCGCCTTCAGCGCCGTCATCTGCCGTTCACCGCTCGACTTCCCGTCTCCGCGACTGCCGCGCAGCTTCTTCAGGATACTCAGCGGCGACCAGGGGCTCGTCTTCTTCTCTTCGGCGCCGCCGAGATCGAACTTGCCCATTCGGGTGCATCGCACGAGCTCGGCCGCCGACACGGCGACCAGCATCGAGTCGCAATGGTCGCGGCGCGCCAGCAACGCATCGCGGATCGCGGTGACCTGTTCGTCCTGAAAACACTGCGTGACCGCGATGATGTCGCCGGTCGCAATGTCGGCCTTGCATCGTTCCAGGGCGGAGGGACTCTCCGGCCAGTCGGAGGCCACGTGCACGCGCAGGTCGATCGACGGCAACTGCCGCACGACCATCGCCGCCGCTTCCGCCACCGCTCCCGCCAGATGGGAATCCAGCGTGATGATGACGAACTTCAGCGGCGGCGGCTGTTCACCGGCCATAGTGCGCCTTCGCCTCGTACAGCGTCTCGGTGGTGATGACCGCGATGCCCTGCGCGGCCGCGTACTTCTCGGTGTTACGGCGTGCCTTGCCGCGAACGAAGAACGGAATCTTTCCGAGCTCCTTCTCGCCATCCGCCGACCAGACCGGCACGAACGCACCAGTAGGCGAGGGTGCACCCGACGCCTCGGCCACAGTGGTGGCCGTGGGCGTATGCACCGGCGCGAGCGCCGGTTCCGAGACGGCGGGTGACCCCATGACCGCGCGCAACTCCGGTTCCTGGCCCTGCACCGGCGCGTCGGGTTTCGACGGCGCAACGCTGTGCAGGTGCGACGGTGTGGCACCGTCGCCAAACTCGAAATCCTCCCGGAACATCTGCAGCAGATGCTCTTCGAGCCCCATCATGAGCGGATGGACCCAGGCGTCGAAGATCACGTTCGCCCCTTCGAACCCCATCTGCGGCGAGTAGCGCGCGGGAACGTCCTGCACATGAATCGGCGTCGAGATCACGGCGCACGGCACGCCAAGTCGCTTGGCAATGTGCCGCTCCATCTGTGTGCCGAGCACCAGCTCGACCTGCAACTCGGCGACGGTGCGTTCAACGTCGAGATAGTCGTCGGTGATCAGCGCCGTGACACCGTACTTCTCAGCGCAGGCCTTCACTTCGCGCGCCATTTCCCGACTGTACGTTCCAAGCCCCACAACCTTGAAGCCCAGCTCTTCGCTCGCGATACGCGCGGCCGCCACGACGTGCGTGCCGTCACCGAAGATGAAGACGCGCTTGCCAGTGAGATAGGTGGCGTCCACCGAACGCGAGTACCACGGCATCCGCGACTGACTGCTCCCGAGTGAGGCCATGCCGGGCGTCTCCCCGTCGAGCACCGCAGACACATCGATCGCGAGGACGCGACCGACTTCCGCGATGAAATCCCGCGTCGCGCCGACGCCGATCGGCACGGTGGTGATCGTGGGCATGTCGAAGGTGCGCTGCAACCAGCTGCACGTCGTGAGGGCGATCTCGGGATAGAGGCAGACGTTGGCGTCGGCATCGGGAAGCCGTCGGAGGTCGTCCGGTTCAGCGCCCAGTGGCGCGCTGACATGCACATCAACGCCGACACTGGCCAGCAACTTCGTGACTTCGGCGATGTCGTCGCGACAGCGGAAGCCGAGGATCGTGCCGCCGAGCAGGTTCACACGTGGGCGCCGACCGTCGCGGCTTGGCCGCGGCTCACGGGCCTTCGAGCGTTCGAGCAGCAGGGTCCGCACCAGCTGGTAAAACGTCTCCGCCGCGCCCCAGTTCTCCTTCTTCGAGTACGAGGGGAGTTCCAGCGGCACGATCGGGATCGAAAAACCCATGCCCATGGCCAGACTGCCAGGGTTGTCCTGAATCAGCTCTGCCGTGCAGCTCTCGCCAACCAGCAGCGCCTTCGGCGCGAAACGGTCCACCGCGTCCTGCACCGCACGCGTCACGATGTTCGCCGTATCGCCACCAAGATCGCGTGCCTGAAACGTCGTGTACGTGACCGGCGGCCGCTTGTCCTGCCGCTCGATCATCGTGAACAGCAGGTCCGCGTAGGTGTCGCCCTGTGGCGCATGCAACACGTAGTGCACATGCCGCATCGACGTCGCGATTCGCATCGCGCCGACATGTGGCGGGCCTTCATAGGTCCAGAGCGTCAGTTGCATGGAAGTCAGACCGTCAGTCGCGCGCTGCGATCGAGCGGGCGCACAAACAGCTCCGCAAGGTCGCCCGCCTGGTCATAGCCCTGGATCGGTGAGAACACGAGCTCGATCGACCACTTCGTGCGCAACCCGCGCGCCTCGAGTGGATTGGCGAGGCCCAGCCCGCACACGGTCAGATCGGGGTGCGCGGCTTCACACCGTGCCAGCTGCTTCTCGACGTCCTGACCTTCGCTGAGAAAGGTGCCTTCGGGCAGCAATGCCAGTTCGGTTCCCGTCAGCATCCGGTCGAGATACGGCGTGCCGACTTCCACCAGCGACATGCCGCATTCGCGTGACAGGAAGCGCGCCAACGGCAGCTCGAGTTGCGAATCCGGGAAGAAGAAGATCCGCTTCCCATCCAGCGCGCTGCGGTAGCGCTGCAGGGCGACCATGGCCCGTGCCTGCGAGGGCTCGGTGACCTTGCGGAAGTGCTCCGCCGGGACGTCCCATGCGGCTGCGGCTGCGGCCAGCCACCGGGTTGTTCCTTCCGCGCCGAGGGGATACGGCGCCTGCAGCAGCGTCGCACCGCGCGCCTGCAGCGCCCGCACCGTTTCACCGACGAACGGCTGCGCCAGCAGCAGCTGCGTCCCGGGCCCGACCGGCGGCAATTCGGACGCCCGTCGCGCCGGAAAGTACGACACCGGGCCAATGCCAAGCTGCGCGAAGAGCCGGGAAAATTGATCCTCGATCACATCGGCCAGTGTGCCGACCACCATCAGGCGCCGGTCGCCATCTTCCGCCGCCGGCAGATGCGGGACCATCGACTTCAGGCACTGATCCTCGCCCTGCGTGAAAGTCGTTTCAATGCCGCTGCCAGAGTAACTGAGCACGCGCACCCGTGGAAAATTCTCGCGGTTCAGCCGCTGTGCCGCGGTGACGAGGTCCAGCTTGATGACTTCGCTCGGGCAGGAACCGACCAGAAACAACGTGGTGATTTCCGGTCGGCGCGCCAGCAGTTCAGCCACCACGCGGTCCAGCTCCGTATTGCAGTCGGCCATCCCGGCCAGGTCCCGGTCCTGCAGAATGGCTGTGGCGAATCGTGGCTCGGCAAAGATCATGACCCCGGCGGCGGACTGCAGCAGGTGCGCGCACGTGCGCGAGCCGACAACGAGGAAGAATGCGTCCTGCATCTTGCGATGCAGCCACACGATGCCCGTCAGGCCGCAGAAGACTTCACGCTGCCCCCGTTCGCGCAGCACGGGGGCGTCGGTACAGCCGCCACCGACCGCCGGATCGGGCACCACCGGAAGTGCGGTGCTCACTGGACCGCAGCCCGCATCGGCGCCTCGCGCGCTTCCTGCAGGCGCGCGGCGCGCAACTTGAGCAGGAACTGCACGGCGTTGACGACATACACCGCATAGGCGCAGAGTGCGACCACGAAGAGCGCACTGGTCGAGAGTCGTCCCGTCAGCAACCCGCCGAGGTAGAACGTGTGCAGGGCAATGACCACGAAGCTCACCACATCCTCCCAGAAGAACGCGGGCGCGAACAGATACTGCCCGAAGACGACTTTTTCCCAGATCGCCCCCGTCACCATGATGGTGTAGAGCACGAGCGTCTTTACGATGATCGAAACGTGGGCCGCCGTGACTCCGTCGCCGGTCAGCAACGATCGGATGACGAGCACCACACTGATGGCGAAGACCAGGAACTGCACCGGCGCGAGAATGCCTTGCACCAGCGTCCACCGCGTCGCGTCGCGGCGAAGGCGCTGCTCGGGCGTGTACAGCGCGCCCGCTGGCAGGCTGTGCGCGGTCCCCGCTCTCCTGGCTCCCCGCTCTGGGGTCATCGTAAGTTCGCCCTCCATCTCCGCACCGATCTCCGGGTAACCGTTCCTATCGAGGCTACCCCCGGGAGCGAAAGTGTCAAGTAAAACTGACACTTTTGCGAGATGCTGACAGTTTTGGCTGTCTGAGGATTTGACAACCGTCCTGGCGCGTGTTGCTTCATGCGGAGGGCCCTCGCGACTCCCGGCGGAGAGAACTGAGCCGAGCCGAAGGTGTACCAGCCCCGCAGACCGTGATCCTCCAAGGAGGAAGTCGTTGTCCAGCTCGCTACAGCCGTCGTTCGGCCAGTCCCTGCAATCCGACTGTGAGCCCTCGCGCCCTCGGCACGCCGCTGTTGGGCGGTCGATGGAGCTCGAGCTGATCCCGAGGCTGCTTGCCCACGCCCGCGGTCAGGCGGCGTCCTCGGATTGGCCGGCACAGTCGAATCAAGTTGTCGAGCAGAGCGACGTGGACCTGTTCGTCACGGCGTGTCTGTCGGCAGACGAAGAGCGATGCCCGTCCATGGTCTCCGCGATGATAGCCGGCGGCCTGTCGCTGGAGCGGATCTGTCTCGACCTCCTGACGCCGGCCGCCCGTATGCTCGGCACGATGTGGGAGGAGGATGATGCCGACTTCCTCGAGGTGACCCTCGGGATTGGTCGGATGCAGCGAGTCGTCCGTGATCTCGGGCGACGGGTTGGCGGTGCGACCCTGATGTCCGAAGACGCCGGGCAGGCGTTCCTCTGTGCCATGCCTGAAGAGCAGCATTCCCTCGGACTCGCTATGCTGGCGGAGTTTTTCGTCGCGGACGGCTGGGGCGTCACCGTCGGTCCACCGCTTGGCGCGCAGGATGTGCTGGCCGAGGTGGGAGCACATTGGTATGACGTCGTCGGTGTCTCGGCCGGCATCATCGAGCGCACGCCCAAAGTTACCGAACTCATCCAAAAAATCCGCGCCGCGTCACTCAACTCGGATCTCGCCGTGATTGTGGGCGGTCGGGCCTTCGTTGACAACCCGGCTCTCGTCACTGAGGTCGGCGCGGATGCATCGCCGCCCAACGCGGCACAGGGCCCGTTGGTCGGGCGAACATTGGTACAGGCACGGCGCGCCGCGCGCGGAAGTTCGTCAGCAGATTCTTCCCGCACACTCAAGTGACTGGCACCCGCGCCGTCGACGGCGGCCTCGCGGATCTCGATCCTCAACTCGCGGCGGATCTGGTCGCGAACACCGGCGATCTGGCCGTCATCGTGGATCGGACCGGTGTGGTCCGAGCGGTGGTGGCGACGGACGCGGAACTGCGGGAAGCCGGCATTGAACGCTGGGTCGGTCAGCATTGGGCGCAGACCGTCACCGTCGAGACTCGGACCAAGGTGGAGGCGCTGCTCCGGGACGCGAGCAGCAAGTCCCACGGCCGGCGTCGACAGGTCAACCATGTGCTGCCGGGCGGGAATGATCTGCCTGTGTCATACACGGTCATGCGGGTAGGCCGTGACGGCGCGTTCGTCGCCGCGGGCCGTGACATGCGGACCGTCTCCGCCCTTCAACAGCGTCTGGTCGAGGCGCAACAGGCGATGGAGCGCGATTATTGGCGCCTCCGCCACGTCGAGACGCGCTACCGCCTCCTGTTCCAGTTTGCCGCCGAGACGATCCTGGTGGTCGACAGTTCGACGATGAAGGTGATGGACGCCAATGCGGCGGCGGGCAAACTGTTCGGCGAACCACCAGAGAAGCTCACCGGTCGTGCCTTCCCATTTGGCATCGCGCCGGACGACCTTCGCCTCGTCAGTGATGCGGTGGGAAGCGCTCGCTCGGTCGGCAAGAGTGCGGACGTCCGGGTGCGGCTCGCCCGCGGCGGGGAGTCCTACAGCATCAGTGCGTCGACCTTCCGGCAGGACAGCAGCACGCTGCTGCTCGTCCGCTTTGCCTCGCTCGAGGGGGATCGCCTCCTGAGCGATGGCGGCGAGCGGAGTCGCATCGCTGCGCTGCTGGAGCAGTCGCCTGATGCGTTCGTCATCACGGACATCGTCGGCAGCGTGACGTACGCGAACCGGGCGTTTCTCGATCTGGTGCAGCTGACGGCTGATGAACAGGTTCGCGGGAAGGACATCAGCAGCTGGATTGGTCGTCCGGGCGCAGACTTCGAAGTGTTCTTGACGATGCTGAAGCGCAACGGGGCTGTGCGGCTGGCGTTGACGGGCGCCCGGGGCGTGCTCGGGCTGTCCACTGAAGTCGAGGTCTCCGCCGCCTGGCTGCCCGATTCCGACAGTCCGGCGATCGGCTTCATGCTTCGCGACGTGGGCCGACGACTGGCGGCGGGTCCGCACGGCGCCCGCGACCTTACGCGCGCCGTCGAACAGCTGACGTCGCTGGTGGGTCGCGTCTCACTGCGCGAACTCGTCCGGGACACGACCGATCTGGTCGAGCGGCACTTCATCGAAGCGGCGCTGGAACTCACCGACGACAATCGGACGTCGGCGGCCGAGGTGCTGGGAGTCAGCCGACAGAGCCTGTACGTAAAGCTTCGACGGCACCGGCTCCTCGACAGTCAGGACAACCGGCTGCCGAGCGCCGAGTAACCGTCGAACGGGATGCGGGGCCTTGCGGACTGTCAGTTTTCGCCGCACTGTCAGGAAATGTTGACACTCGATTCCGTCAGCCACGGTTTACAGTCGGCTCCTCGGCGCTACCCGAGCGTCGGCGCCGTGCTGGAGCTGCTCAAGCCGGTTACGTGGTTCCCGCCGATGTGGGCGTTCGCGTGCGGCGTCGTGAGCTCCGGTGTGGACATGCAGGGACGATGGTGGATGCTGGCGCTCGGCATTGCGCTCACGGGTCCAATTTCGTGTGCAGGCAGTCAAGCCGTGAACGATTGGTTTGATCGGCATGTGGACGCGATCAACGAGCCGCGCCGCCCGATTCCGTCTGGACGCGTCCCGGGATCGTGGGGGTTGATCCTGGCGATCGTGTGGAGTGCAGCAACGATTGCAGTCGGCGCCGTGTTCGGCACCGCAGGCCTGATGGCCACGTGTATCGCCGTCGCGCTGTCGTGGGCCTACAGCGCGCCGCCGCTCCGGCTCAAGGCGGATGGCTGGTTCGGCAATGCCGCCGTCGGCCTGACCTACGAAGGACTGTCGTGGATCACGGGCGCCGTGGTGATGCTCGGCGCATGGCCGAACGAACGAATCGTGCTGCTCGCGCTCCTCTACAGCGTCGGCGCGCATGGCATCATGACACTGAACGACTTCAAGGCGATCGAAGGTGATCGGCAGTCAGGGATCGCGTCGCTGCCAGTCCAACTTGGAACGCATCGTGCGGCGAAACTGGCCTGCATCGTGATGCTGCTGCCACAGGTGCTGGCGCTCGGACTGCTCGTCGCCGCCTGGGATCGGCCGCGGCACGCCGGGGTGCTGCTCCTGCTGATCGTGGTGCAGACCTTGATGATGCCGACATTTCTCCGCAAGCCGGTGGAAAAGGCCCTGTGGTACAGTGGCTTCGGTGTCCCGGTCTCGGTGCTTGGCATGATGGTCTGCGCCCATGCGGTGCGCTCGATCAGAGCCGGGGCATGACGGCACCGCACGCGTCACCGGAGGGGCGTACAGATTTCGGCTTCGTCTCGGTGCTGCGTCTGGGTGTCGTGCAGGCGTGTCTGGGTGGATTGATCGTGCTCATCACCGCGACGATGAACCGCGTGATGGTCGTCGAGCTTGCACTGCCGGCGATGATCCCGGGGGCACTGGTGGCGCTGCACTACGCCGTGCAACTCTGGCTGCGTCCTCGCATGGGGCATTTCGCCGATCAGCATGGACAGCTGACCCGCTGGATCGTACTCGGCATGGCGATGCTGGCAGCGGGCGTCGTCGCGATTGCGGTGCTCCTGCCCACGCTGCGGTCGATGCCCGCGCTCGGCTATCCGTTGATCCTGCTCGCGTTCGTCCTGGTCGGTCTCGGGGTGAGCACGGCCGGGACGCTGCTGCTGACGCTCATGTCCCTTCGCGTGCCACCCGCACGCCACGCACGCGCAGCGGCAACGGTCTGGTTGTGCATGATCGCCGGCTTCATTCTTTGTACGGTGGTGGCGAGCAAGCTGCTCACGCCATTCAGCTTCGAGACGCTGGTGCGCTGTACGGTGATCCTCGGAACGGCGGCCGTCGTGCTGACGGCGCTGGCGTTGATCGGCCTCGATGTACCGCAGCCGACGACACCGCGGGAGCGGGCAGCATCGACGCCATTCCAGACGGCGCTGGCCGTCGTCTGGGCGGATCCGATTGCGCGACGCTTCTCGTTCTTTGTGGGCCTCTCCATGCTCGCCTACAGCACGCAGGATCTGATTCTGGAGCCGTTTGCTGGGGCGGTATTCGGCCTGACGCCGGGAGAGAGCACCGCGATCAGCGGTGTCCACCAGGCGGGGTCGCTGCTCGGCATGCTGCTCACCGCCGCACTGTCCACGCGACTTGGTACCCTGGCCGGCTGGGCGCGCGGCGGCTGCGTTGCCTCGGCGGTCGCGCTGGTCGCCATCGCCTTCACGCCGGCGCTCGGCAGCCTCGTACTCCTCAAGGGGTCGCTCCTCGCCCTTGGTATCGGCAACGGCGTCTTCGCGATTGGCGCGATCGGCTCGATGATATCGTTGTCGTCCGCGGTGGATCAATCGCAGACTGGCGTGCGCATGGGCGTGTTTGGCGCGTCCCAGGCGATCGCGATGGCGGCAGGAGGAATGCTCGGCGCGGGTGCCAGCGACGTGATGCGCGCGGTGCTCGATTCCGATCGGCTCGGGTATGGCAGCGTTTTCCTGATGGAGGCAGCGCTCTTCGTTGGTGCGGCAGCGTTGGCGTCGGCCGCCCGGCAGGCCGGACGTGCGACATCGGCAGACGCCGTGCTGGCGGCGGCCCGATGAGCGGCAGGCCCACGATGCCGGCGCGGCGGGCAGCAGGATTCAATCCCCGGCGGGCGCCGGGTGCACAGGTGGACGATTCACCGGCTGGAGTAACGGCATGAAGATGTTCGACGTGGTGGTGATCGGGGGCGGTCCGTCCGGAGCGACGGCCGCGAACGATCTGGCGCTCAAGGGGCTGTCCGTCGCGCTGATCGACAAGGCGGGCCGGGTGAAACCCTGTGGTGGCGCCGTACCACCGCAGGCCATGATCGATTTCGACATTCCTGACGAGCTTCTCGTCGCGCGCGTCGGGACGGCACGCATGGTCTCCCCGCACCGTCAGAAAGTGGACATCCCGGTCGGCAAGGGCCACGTCGGTATGGTGGATCGCGGCACGTTCGACGAATGGCTGCGGGTCAGGGCGGCCTCGAACGGTGCGGAGCGGATCACAGGCTTCTTCGATCACTTCAGTTACGACTCCGACGACCGACTGCTGATTCACTTTGCCGCTGGGTCGTCGCGCTCGGGCACGCTCGAGACCATCAAGGCGCGCCACCTGATCGGTGCCGATGGCGCACTGTCGGCCGTGGCCCGGCAAGCGATCCCGATCGCGTACGCCGGCGGCAACCGCGTGACGGCGTACCACGAGATCGTGAAGTCCCCCGCCGTCGAGACCGATGACTTCCAGGCCCGCCGGGCCGACATCTACTACGACGGTCGGTACTCCCCCGACTTCTACGCCTGGGTCTTTCCGCACGGCGATGTGACCAGCATCGGGACCGGGACGTTCGAACAGGGCTTTGACATGCGCGCCGCGGTCGCCCGTCTCCGGGAGGAGACCGGACTGGCCGATTGCGAGACGATTCGCAGGGAAGGAGCCCCGATTCCGCTCCGTCCGCTCAAGTGGTGGGAGAACGGAAAGGACGTCTCAGTTTGCGGAGATGCGGCCGGGGTGGTAGCGCCAGCGTCAGGTGAGGGCATCTTCTACGCTATGACCTGTGGCCGATTCACTGCGGACGCCGTTGCCGAGGCAATCCATACCGGGAAGGCGAGCAAGCTGCGCGGTGCGCGGCGCCGTTTTCTCTGGGAGCATGGGCAGGTGTTCAAGGTCCTCGACATCATGCAGAACTTCTGGTACACCACGGACAATCGTCGTGAGCGCTTCGTGACGATGTGTCGCGACGAGGACATCCAGAAGCTGACGTTCGATGCATACATGCGAAAGAAGCTGGTGCGGGGCAAGCCGTTGGCTCACGCGCGGATCTTCTTCAAGAATATTGGACATCTGACAGGCCTGGCGCCGGTTGCGTAATGCTCGGGTATTCGGTCACGGCGATTGCAATCGCCGCCTGCGGAGTGGTAGTCACCGCAGCGGGGGGCGCATTGGTGACGCAGTTGGGACCATGGTACTACGGATTGAAGCAGCCGGCCTGGAAGCCACCGGACTGGCTCTTCGGTCCGGCGTGGACGACGATTTTCCTGCTGATGGCCTTTGCCTTCGTGATCTCGTGGGAACAGTTGCCGACCACCGGCGGTCGTCTCCGCCTGTATGGCTTGTTCGCACTGAACGCAGGCCTGAACACGTTGTGGAGTTTTCTCTTCTTCGGTCGCCGTCGGCCCGACTGGGCGTTGGTCGAGCTGGTGCCGTTTGCCGGCAGTCTGGTATTGATGATGGTCACGGTTGCACCACTCGACCGGCGCGCGTTCTGGGCGCTGGTGCCCTACCTGTGCTGGGTGTCGTTCGCAAGCGCGCTGAACGTCTCCATCGTTCGGCGCAACGCTCCCTTCGGACTTCGGTGAACGCATGCTGATCTGTCTCGCGGTCGACTATCGCAGTGCTGACGTTGCCACCCGCGAACGCTTTCACGTCGCCGAACAGCGGCTGGGCGAAACGTACCCGGCGCTCCTCGGCGGCGGCGTGGCTGAACTGGCGCTCGTGTCGACCTGCAATCGCACCGAGCTGTATGCCTGGACGGAATCGAGCGGTCAGGCGGCACTCGAAGCCGCGGTGGAGTACCTGAGCGCGGTCTGGATGCCCGACATTACGGAGCGTCAGGCGCTGCTCAAGGCCATCAGCATCCGCATCGGTGATGAGGTCGGCCGACATCTGCTGCGCCTCGCGGCCGGCCTCGAGAGCCAGATCCTTGGTGATGGCCAGATTCTTGGTCAGGTGCGTTCGTCGTATCGCACCGCGTGTGAGATGAACACGGTCGGTCCGATGCTGCACCGCCTCTTCGAGATTGCGCTGCGGACCGGGCGGCGCGTTCAGTCCGACACCAATCTGTCGACCGGCCGGAACTCGATCGGCGCCGAAGCGGCGTCGGTCGCCCTGCAGCGCTTTGGCTCACTGACGCATGCGCGCTGCCTGATCATCGGCTGCGGCAAGACCGGCACCCGGGCGGCCCGGCAGTTGGCCAAGCTCGGCGCCGTCGACCTTGTGCTGATGAACCGCACCATCGAGCGAGCCCAGGAGCTGGCCGAGAGTCTCCGTGGCCGCGTGGCACCGATCGAGACGATGCATGTCGAGGCGGCATTCGCTGACGTGGTCATCATTGCCACCGGCGCCGCGACACACACGCTGATCGCCGAGCAGCTTCAGCGGGCACGTGTGAATGTGGGATACGATACCGCGCCGCTGTTGCTTCTCGATCTGGCGATGCCGCGCAATGTCGATCCTCGGGCCAGCGCCCTGCCCGGCGTCACGCTGGTCGATCTCGACTCGCTGCATCAGCCGATCATCGCGGCCGAAGCCGCCCGACTGTCGGCGGTACCGGACGCCGAGCGGATCGTGGATCATGAGATGCGCTGGCTCCGGCATTGGCTTGCCACCGGCGCAGCCCGCCTTGCGATCCGATCCTTGCACGATGCCTTGGTCGACCTCTGCCGTCGCGAAGTGGCCTTCGTGGCTGGCGACAATGTGGCAGAACGCACCGCGGAGCGGATCGTCGCCAAGCTGCTCGCCCGCCCGATGAATGTGTTCAGCGATGCGATTGCACGAGGCGAGAACGTCGACGATCTGGCCGTGCATCTCGACCAGCTGTTTGCCAGCACTCCGCGCCGCGGGGTGCCCTCCGACTTCTCCACGATGCCGATGACGCCTGATCGGGCGTCCGCATTCGTTCAACCGAACTCCTGACCCGCGCCATGACGAGCAAGCCGTCCCCCGCCCTCGCCACCGACACGCCATCGTCCACATCGCGGCGCAGCGACCTCTTTCTCCGTGCCTGTCGGCGTGAAATCGTCGAGC
>JANPFJ010000043.1:0-1101 GCA_031423355.1 Gemmatimonadaceae bacterium
GGTGAATGGGAAGTTCTGGATGTACTACAACGTGCCGCATGTGCAGATCGCGACGTCGGATGACCTGATCAACTGGACGCCGCTCGAGGATGCCGACGGCAACGCATTGAAGGTGCTCTCGCCGCGCGCCGGGTACTTCGATTCATGGCTGGTCGAAGCGGGTCCACCCGCCATCCTCACCGAGCGTGGCATCGTCCTGCTGTACAACGCCGGGAACCTCGGCAACAACGGCGATCCGTCGATGCCGGCGCGCATCTACACCGGCGGGCAAGCACTTTACGACGCGCGGAATCCGATCAAGCTGCTCGACCGGACGGACGTGCCATTCATCCGGCCTACGGAGGACTATGAGAAGACTGGGCAGTACATCGAAGGAACGACGTTCGTCGAAGCGTTGATTCCGTTTCGCGGTCAGTGGTTCCTATACTATGGCACGGCCGATTCGCGTGTCGGGGTGGCGATCTGGACGCCCACGGCAAGAAAGTGATCGACTGCTGACGCAGGCCGCGACGCAACACGCGCTCCTTCGGCCTGCACCTTGATGTGCTCCAGTACCCGCAGGTGAATCTGGTGAATGAGGTAGTCACCGAAGACCTGCCAGTAGCCTTCGGGACCCATTCGCACCGTGTACCAGGTGCTGCCTTCGAGCCGGGTGTGGCCGTTCGGCAGCGCGATCAGTCGGAACTCACCGCGGCGTGATTCGAGAAAGCCGTGCAGATGCGGTGGTGTAATGCTGTCGAACGGCGTCAGCTCGATCAGCGGCACGGGTGCGCTCCGCACATCGAAGGCGAGACGGTGACCTGGTTCCCAGATCGTGATCGGCTCGACGAAGGGCCCCGTCGAGAAGACACAGTGCCGCACCGCGCCAACGCCACTGCCTTCGATCCGCGCGTATTTCGGGTAGGCCACGCCCATCGTGAAGAACCACGATGTCGGTTCCGGCATCGGCGGGAAGGCAATGACCTGCGACCAGACGGTCATCGGTGCTGCGGCGATCTCGACGCTCGATTGCACTTCGTGCAGGATGACGCCGGTGCCGGTGCGTGGCTCGAGGATCGCTGCCGCGGGGAGCGCCAGCATGCCGATGCCCGCCGAGCGGAA
>JANPFJ010000044.1:0-1280 GCA_031423355.1 Gemmatimonadaceae bacterium
CGCGGCGCAGCATCACGATGCCCAACCCATCGTGGATATCGAATCGCTTCAGCTCCAGTGGCTCGGCGCCGCGGCCACTCTTCGAGTCGCCGATGTACACACCGTTGTCCGTCAGCGTCCCATCGACGTCGAAGGCCACCAGCGCGATACGCCTCGCACGCTCGGGATCGATCATTGATTCGCCAATGACCAGAAGTCCACGGCGCGATCGATGAGCGCCGGGAATTGGTCGAGAAAGACCATGTTCGGACCATCGCTTGGTGCGTGATCGGGATCCGGGTGCGTCTCGATGAACAATCCCTGGGCGCCCGCAGCCAGTGCGGCAAACATCAGGGGCGGGATGCAGTCGCGCAGGCCACCGCTGGCCCCACCGTCGCCTCGCCCGGGCTGCTGCACGCTGTGGGTGGCGTCGTAGATCACCGGGGCCTGCGCCGCATCGCGCATGCGCGCAAAGTTCCGCATGTCAACGACCAGATCACCATAGCCGAAGAAGGTGCCCCGTTCAGTGACAGCCAGCGGCGCCTGGTCACCCACCGGCGATGCGTGACGCACCTTGGCGGCCGCTCCCCGCATCCCTTCAGGCTGCAGCCACTGCCCCTTCTTGATGTTGATCGGCTTTCCAGTGCGCGCGGCGGATTCGAGCAGGTCAGTCTGGCGACAGAGGAATGCCGGGATCTGCAGCACGTCACACACCTCGGCCGCCATCGCGCACTGCTCCGGCAAGTGCACGTCGGTGAGCACCGGCAGCCCCGTTTCACGTTTGACTGTTGCCAGCGCCGCAAGCCCTTGCTCGAGACCAAGGCCCCGCATCGCACCGGAGTTCGAGCGATTCGCCTTGTCGAAGCTTGCCTTGAAGATCACGCCGCCGGGCACGCGCTCCGCCAGCCGTGCGAGCACCTCGGCGATGCGCAGGTTCAGGACATCATCCTCGGCCTGGCATGGGCCGGCGATCAGGAAGAGGCGATCGGCGGGAAACAGCGAGTATTCGTGCATGATGTTCAGTCGCCGGAGATCGCTTCCGAGGCCGCGCTGTTGTCCACACCGCGAGCCCCTTGTTCGCGAAGCGCGGCGCCGATGAAGCCGGCGAACAACGAATGCGGACGGGTTGGGCGCGACTGCAATTCGGGGTGAAACTGGCAGCCGACGAACCACGGATGGTCAGCGAGCTCGATGATCTCGACCAGGGATCCATCGGGCGACAACCCGCTCAGGACCATCCCGTGTTCGACAAAGAGGTCGCGATACTGATTGCTGACCTCGTAGCGATGCCGATGGCGCTC
>JANPFJ010000045.1:0-2510 GCA_031423355.1 Gemmatimonadaceae bacterium
AGGCGACGATTCATTACATGACTCCGGGGCAGGAAAAGAGTAGTGACTGCAAGGATCATCGAATGATACGCGGAGACCAGGCGGCCAGTCGCGCGTTCCCGGCCGATGTCACTTGCCGGGCCCGCCCCGTCTCCGTGTCAATCACCCACAACTGGCGAACACCAGTACGCGTTGAACTGACGACGATATGCCGGGCATCGGGCGCCCAGGCAGGATCCTCGTTCGAAGCTTCCGACGTGAGCTGCTTCACCACCCGATCACGCAACGTGATGAGCATCACCTGAAAACGCCCGCCGAGCTGCGACTGAAACACGATCGCCCGACCGTCGGGCGACCAGTCCGGACTTGACCGGTACACCTGGGAGGAGGAGGAGAGTGCAGCCAGCAGGTCGGCGTTCGTCCCATCGTCATCCGCAATATACACATCCGGTCGACCGGACCGACCGGACGTAAATGCAATACGCCTGCCATCAGGACTGAAGGTGGGCGATGTATTGTCAGAACCGCGGCCGATCGAGATCCGTTGCGGTGCTCCGCCCTCGACGGCCACGCGATAGAGTTCCGTACCGAAGTCATCGCCATGGGCATAGGCAATCGCCGCACCCGACGGCGTGAATGTCGGTGAAATGTTCAATCCGCTCGGCGGAACCACTCGACGCGAGGCACCACGAAGGTCAGTCACGTAGATCGCGCTGCCGGTGGGCTCGAGGGCGGTGTAGACGACCGATTGTCCGCTCGGGTGAAACCCTGGCGACAGCGCGCGAGTGGCGGAGGTGAGCGGAGACGCGTTGGCGCCGTCGCTGTCGATCAACCAGATCCGGCCGTCCGCGACGTACGCCAGTCGAGAGGCTGCTATCCCGCGTTCGCCGGTGATCCATTCCTCACAGAGGTCGCTGATCCCGTGGGCTGCCAGTCGCCACGTGGCACTGTTCGGCGCGCCCGGCACGGCAATGGCCCGACGCTGCAGGACCTGTTTGGCGGCCACATCGTACAGGACCACCGACATACCGCCGGAGACAGCGACCAGTTGCACGACACCGTTGATGCCCAGACGGGCGGCAGCGACATAGTCAATCGGAGCAGAGCCGGAGGGCGTTGGCAGCGCCGTCGTGTTCGGCAGGACGGTCACGCGATCTCCAAAGTCCAGATCACGCATGATGATCGTGCGCAGTGAGTCGCCGGCCGCACCGGCCACCGGCAACACGAAAATGCCCGGTCGGCGACCGCCCTCACCATAGATCAGGCCGAGACGCACGCCAGGCTGCGCCACGAGCACGCTTCCACCTGAGACGGCACAGAGCAACAGCACACCAGCGACCATTCCAGGCAGGGACGAACGCGTCAGGATACTCACCTCAGAACCGTGGGATCAAAACTGAAGACGACAGGGAGTACGTCGTCGCGAAAGCCGCCTGGCAGCGGGCCGAACGATCGACGCAGTCCAACCGCCTCGACCGCGCCGATACACTCGAGATCGAAGGCGTAGACACCAGATCGCGAGACGATCCGGAGATCTGAAATCGATCCATCGCGGTTGATCAGGAATGCGACCTCGGCACGCAGCGCCGCGCCGGGCCGTGGCCTGAAGTTGAGCGTGATCTGCCGCGTGATGTTGTCCAGATACCCAGGGAACGGGAACGCGATCCCCTGCACCTTCACGCTGGCCACGTCGCGCCCGCGCCCGCCAGTCGGCCCCCCACCTGCGGGGGTCGCTCCCGGCACCGCAGCCGCTCCGCCAGCCTTCGGTGGTGCTGGCCTGGGCGCCACTGGAGCAGGCTTCGCTGGCGGCTTGACGGTTGCCGACGGCCGTCGGGTGGCGATCGAGGGAGCGTCGGCCACCGGCTCGGGAGCCGGCGGCGGTGTTGCCGGGTCCTCGGTCGCTGGCGCGACTGGGCCCTGCGCTACCGAGCCAAGGGCGCGCAGTCCCGGCGGCGCGGCCACCAGCTCAACGCTGTAGGCTGGCGGCAGCGGCGCGGGCACGGACAGGCGTGCGAAGACGATCATCGCGACGAGCACCACCAGGTGAGCGCCTACCGACCAGAGGGCAGCTGTGCGGGCCGCCAACGGCGGACGAGCACCGTCGGTCGTCTGCGCGCGCACCGCAGTCACCGTGGTCATCTCGCCGACGAGGGTTCGGCGACCAGGCTGACGTTGGGGAGCCCGACTTCGCGCAGCATCGCGAGAACCTGGACGATTTCGCCATAGGGCGCACCGGCGTCACCCTTGAGAAAGATCGTCCGGCCGCTCGCCCGGCTCGCCAGTGCCGTCAGCGCGCCACGAAGTTCGCCGCGCGCCACGGCGTCATTCTCGAGCACGACCGCCCCATCCTTCGTGATCGAGATCACGATCGGATTGTCGACCTGTGTGGCACGCACGTTCGCCTTCGGCAGCTTGACGTCGACTCCGCCCGTCAGCAGCGGCGCCGTGATCATGAAAATGATCATCAGGAGCATCATCACGTCGATCAGGCTGACGATGTTGATCTCGGCGTTGAGCGGCGTCCGAACGCG
>JANPFJ010000046.1:0-1124 GCA_031423355.1 Gemmatimonadaceae bacterium
CGCCGATCGTAGAATCGCACCGCGCCGATCAGCCGGTAGGGCCATCCCCGCTTGCGCATCGAGTCCTCGAACGCACGACTCTGCGCATTCGTGCGATAGAGGATCGCAATCTGGCGCAATTCCACGGAGCGACGGCCACGGCGATCCGCGATGTCATCCGCGATATACTCCGCTTCATCCCGCTCGTCGAGCGCCCGCACCCGGCGCGGCTTCACGCCGGCAGCCCGGGTGGCCCGCAACGTCTTGCCGCGGCGTTCCTTGTTCGGCGCAATCGCGGCGTTCGCGAGCGCCAGAATTTCCGGTGTCGACCGATAGTTCTCTTCGAGCCTCACGACGGTGGCGGTGGGAAACTCGCGCTCGAAGTCCAGAATATTGCGGATATCAGCGCCTCGCCATCCGTAGATCGACTGGTCGTCGTCGCCGACAACCATCACGTTGCCGGCGCTCCCTGCGAGCAGCGACACGAGCTGGTATTGCGCCTTGTTCGTGTCCTGATACTCGTCAACCAGGATGAACCCAAAGCGCTGGCGATAGCCAGCGAGGATGGCGGCGTTTTCCTGAAGCAGCTGCACGGGCAACGTCAACAGGTCGTCAAAACCGACCGCGTTCTGTGTCCGCATCGTGTCATTGTAGAGCGGATAGATCTTCGCCACCACTTGCGACAGCGGATCTTTCGCCAATCGGGCGTATTCGACGGGCGAGACGAGTGCGTTCTTGGCGTCGGAGATCTGACCGAGCACGGCCTTCGGTGTCCACTCCTTGGGTGAAATACGCTGCCCTTCCAGCAGGCGCTTCACGACACCGAGGACATCATCCTCATCGTAGATGGTGAACTGCGATGTCCGACCGACACGATCAGCGTCGCGGCGCAGCAGCCGAGCGCCGATGGCGTGAAAGGTGCCGACCCACATGCCCTGCGGCGTTCCGCCGATCAGTCGTCCGATCCGGTCGCGCATTTCACCGGCGGCCTTGTTGGTGAACGTCACGGCAAGGATCCGATGCGGCGGAACGTGTTCCGCCTCGATCAGCCGCGCGATGCGTGTGGTCAGCACTCGCGTCTTGCCGGAGCCGGCTCCAGCGAGCACCAGCAGCGGGCCGTGCGTGTGCATGACCGCGTCGTACTG
>JANPFJ010000047.1:0-2182 GCA_031423355.1 Gemmatimonadaceae bacterium
CACGCGCAACTCGCCGCAGCAGAACATGCGCCGGTTGGGTGGGCGGCCATCGCTCGTGATTCACGCCGAGCATGATCCCTTCGTGTCGGTGGATCACGCGCACGCACTGGCCGACGCGGGCAACGCGGCACTCTGGATCACGCCCGGCACTCGGCACCTGGCGAGCTTCCGCACCGTTGGTGTCGAGTACGACAATGTCGTGGCTGCGTTCTTCGTGCAGCATCTCCGACCGCGGACGATTGAGCGCGATGCGGCACCGGTGATTCAGCTGGTCGACGAGACGCGGAGGCGTGCCGTGGTGGGCGTGCACCAGCGCGCGCAGCGTCCTACTGCTGCGCGCTGCTGATGCGCCGACATCACGTCATCGACGGCACCGAGTACCCGTTCGCATATCGCGCCTTCATCAGCTCGTTGGCCTGCGCGTCACCCTTGAACTGATTCGCCGCCGCATCCCAGAACACCTTGCGTCCGGTCTTGAACGCAATGTTGCCCATCTGCGCATTGATGGCGGCGACACTGCCCGTGTCGATGCCGCACTTGAGGATCGCCGGATTGTTGGTGCGGATCGCCTCGACGAAGTTGCGCGTGTGCAGCTCGAGAGTGTCTCCCTGCACGAACTGCTGCGGCACGGCTTCGAGCTTGTATTTCCGCAGGCCATTCACAGTTTCCGTTTCCGGAATCACTTCCCAGCCGCCACGATTGAGCACCAGTGTGCCGTCGTTGCCAACGAAGGCGATGCCCTCCGGTTTGCCGTAGGGCCCCCCGTCGATTCCAGTGGCATGCTCCCACAACATGTTGAAACCGTCGTACTCGAACACGGCCTGCAGTGTGTCCGGCGTTTCCGATGCATCATCCGGGTAGGCAAACTTCCCACCACTGGCCATCACGGATTTCGGCGCGGTGGCGTTCATGGCGAACAGCGCGATGTCGATCTCGTGCACGCCCCAGTCGGTCATCAGGCCGCCGGCGTAGTCCCAGAACCAGCGGAAGTTGAAGTGAAAACGATTCGGGTTGAACGGGCGCTTCGGCGCCGGGCCAAGCCACATGTCGTAGTTCACGCCCGCCGGCGCCGCGCCATCGGGTTGCTTCGCCACCGGCTTCATCCACCCCTGATAGGCCCACACCTTCACCACGCGAATCTTCCCCAGCTTGCCTGATCGGACATACTCGATCGCGCTGGCGTAGTGCGGACCGCTGCGCTGCCACTGACCCACCTGCACGATCTTCCCCGATCGCTTGGTGGCCGCCTGCATGATCTGGCATTCCTGAATCGTGTTCGCGATCGGCTTCTCGACGTAGACGTGCTTGCCGGCGCTGACCGCGTCGGTCATCGCCAGGCAATGCCAGTGATCGGGTGTGCCGATGATCACCGCGTCGATGTCCTTGCTCTCGAGCAGGCGACGGTAGTCGTCGTAGCCACGTGGCGCTGTGCCGCGGATGGCCTTCGCATCTTCGGTGCGTTGGGCAATCACATTGCGATCGACATCGGCAATCGCCACACAGTTCACGCCGGCGATCTTGAGGTGTGATCGCATGTCCGACCAGCCCATGCCCTTGGCCCCGATCACGCCGAAGTTCACCTGGTCCGACGGTGCGACACGTTTCCGGTCGGTGGCGGCTGCGGCGGCGGCGACAGGGAGGGCACTCGCCAGGGTGGCGCCCACAGTGGCGGCAGCCGACTGCGCGAGGAAGGAGCGGCGGGACGTGGGCATGGCGCAGGGAGCGATGAGATGACGGGTACGAGCGGCGGAACCGCGACCGTACAATCCGGCCGGGGTAGAGGTCTGTCAATGCATCGGGCAATTCACCACCGCACCGACAGCCCCTGCCGCCAGAAGGCTGAGTAACTTGCCGGTGACTTCAGCCTGAGATCCATGCGTCGTTTTCTCCTCGGTACACTCGCATTCCTCGCGCTCGGATCTCCTGCCGCGGCGCAGCGACCGGTTGCGGCGAACAGCGCCGAAACGCGGGCGGCCATCGACAGTTTCGTGGTCACGGTGCGCGACATGGCCGCCTGGGCCATCGTCACGCCAGCGGCGCACATTCCGGTGGGCGGCCTGCTGGACGCAACCGGTAATGTCGAATCCGTCGTCGGCTCGGGGAAGGAAACAGCCATCACCCCCGACACGGTCTTGCGCGCGTTTCGACAGGCCCTCGGCGCGGCCGGCCGTCGGCAACGGTC
>JANPFJ010000048.1:0-1067 GCA_031423355.1 Gemmatimonadaceae bacterium
GGCCGCAACTCGGCCGCGGTCGCGGTCGTGCGCTGCACCATGTTGGTGATACCAATGCCCAGCGGGAGCAAGGCAGACTCCTCCCACGGCGCAAACTGTCGCGGCGTAAATCCCGCCCCGTGCAATGCCGGCCAAAAGCGGTTTCCCGGTCGCCCGAAATGATGGCCGATGGCCGCGGTGTACAATCCCGGGTTGATTCCGCAAAAGAGCACCCGCAGACCGGTCCCGATCAGGTCGGGGACGGTGCGATGCACGGCGGCAGCCAGCTCGGCCTTACTTGGCTTTCGCTGCAAGGTCTTTCTTCAACGCCGACAACGCCGTCAGCGCTTCCAGTGGCGTCATGTTGTCGGGTTCCATACTGGTCATCGCATCAGCCAGTCGCCGCATCGCCGGGTCCACCGCGGCGACGGCCGGCGCATCACCAAAGAAACCCAGCTGCGCCACCGGCGCACCACCAGGCTTCACCATACGTGGCCCCTTCCGCGTCGCACTCTTCGGCGCCGCGTGCGCATCGGTCGTCAGCCGCGCCGCCATCTGCTCACCCTCGCCCTCAAGCAACGCCAGCACTTCCTTCGCGCGCGTAATCACCGCCGCCGGCAATCCGGCCAAACGCCCTACCTCAATGCCATAGCTGCGATCAGCACCGCCCGGAATAAGCCGGTGCAAGAACAACACCTGATCGCCCACCTCGCGCACAGCCACGGTAAAGTTGCGCACCGCGGGCAGTTCGTTCGCCAACTGCGTGAGCTCATGATAGTGCGTGGCAAACACCGTCTTGCACCCGATCGCATCATGCAAGTGCTCGCTCACACTCCACGCAATCGACACGCCATCGTACGTGCTGGTACCGCGACCTATCTCATCCAGCAACACCAACGATCGCGACGACGCCGTATGCAAAATCGCACTGGTCTCGCTCATCTCCACCATGAACGTACTCTGGCCGCGCACCAGGTTGTCGCTGGCACCCACGCGTGTGAACAATCGATCCACAATCGGCAACCGCGCTTTGCGCGCTGGCACATACGCACCGACTTGCGCCATCAGTTGGATCAATCCAATCTGTC
>JANPFJ010000049.1:0-24750 GCA_031423355.1 Gemmatimonadaceae bacterium
CTCGGCCAGCATCGCGGTCTGCACGGTGATCTCCGCGTCGGCCGCGCCGGATGCAGGATCGCGGCGCACGACCAGCGGCTGCGACTGCTGCTGCCCCGCGGCCGCAACCGTCACCGAGTACGTCCCCGGTGGAACCAGCGCGTCGAAGCGGCCAAAAGTCGGCGACGCCTTCCCCTCGGCCGGATATCGCACGTCGGGTGAGTACGGATTCGCCGTGCGCAGCAGCGGTGTGCGGGTCTTGTCCGTGAGCAGGTCCCACCAGACGCGATTCATCCCTGCCTTGCCTGCCACCTTCTGCGTCCGGACGACTTTCCCGGCCGCGTTGGCCATCGTCACCGTTACGCTGTCCTTCGTGTCCGCCTTGAGCCAGAAATGCATCGATGCGCCGTAGGGCGGATTCGTGCCTTGCACGAAGTCGTCAGTGTCCGCGAATGGGGCTTCGGCGCCGCGCAGCCGGTAGACCGCTCGCGGCTCGAAGAAGTGCAGCGGCTTGGCCGCAATCTCGGGCGAGACGGTGCGCAATGGCGAAATGTCATCGAGAATCCAGAATCCACGGCCATAGGTGGCGATCACCAGATCGCTGTAGTGCTCCTGCACCGTGATCCAGTAGACGGGCGCATGCGGCAGATTGCCCTGCAAGGGCTGCCAGCGCTCGCCATCAGTGAATGAGACGTACACACCATTCTCGGTGCCAGCGTAGAGCAGTCCCCGTCGCACCGGGTCTTCACGGATCACGTGCACATACGACAGCGGCGACTTCGGAATGCCGTTCACCAGCAGCCGCCAGGTGCGGCCGTAGTCGGTGGTCTTGTAGATGAAGGGATCCCGATTGTTGGCCTGATGCGCATCGACCGAGAGGTACGCGGTCGCCTCGTCGAAGCGACTCGCCTCGATGTTCGAGATCGTCCCCCAGAACGGCAGGCCGGGCAGGTTGTTCGAGAGATCCGTCCAGGTCGTGCCGCCGTCGCGGGTGATGTGCAACTTCGCGTCGTTCGTCCCGGCCCAGATCAGGCCGGCCTTCTTCGGTGATTCCGCGATCGAGAACACCACGCCCGAGTATTCGACGCCGATGTTGTCCGGCGTCAGTCCACCATTGCTGATCATCCGCGAGCGATCATTGCGCGTCAGGTCGGGCGAGATCACACTCCAGCTGCGACCGCCATTGGTCGTCATATGCACGTGCTGCGACCCGACGTACACCTTGTTGTGATCGTGCGGCGAGAGATGCAGCGGAAACGTCCAGACGAAGCGGTACTTCACATCGTCGGCCGAGTGCCCCGTGGTGGATTGCGGCCAGACTTCCACCTGCGTCGACAGGTTCGTTCGCGAGTCGAACCGGGTGACGATGCCGCCGACCGACCCGAACCCGGAGGCACTCGACCAGACGAGGTTCGTATCCACTGGATCAGGCTGTGCCCAGCCCGACTCGCCACCACCAACTGACGACCACGCACCGCGCGGAATGCCGAATTCGCCGAGGCGGTTGTTCGATGGACCGCTGGTCGACGGGCCATCCTGCCGGTTGCCATACAGGCGATACGGAATGCGATTGTCGGTCGCCACGTGATACATCTGCGCAATCGGCAGCTGAATCCGGCGCCACGACTGTCCACGATTCTCGGTGATCGACACGCCGCCATCGTGACTCACGATCATCCGATGCCCGTTCGTCGGATCGATCCAGATGTCGTGGTGATCGCCGCCTGGAATCTTCGCGGTCGGCGGATCGAGGATCGTCTTGCCGCCGTCCAGCGTCTGCGCCCAGTTCGCCGTCAGGAAGTACGCTTCGTCCGGGTTGTCCGGCATGGCGGCCATGCGATTGTAGTAGTGCGTTCGCCCCGCCACCTGCTGGTCGTAGCTCACCACCTGCCACGTACCGCCGCCGTCATCGGAGCGCCACAACCGTCCGCGAGTCGTCTCCTTGATGTTGGTCGCCGGGACACCGTCGCCCGCTTCGATCAGTCCGTACACGCGATTCGAGTTCGCCTTCGACATCGCCAACCCGATCTTGCCGATCTGCGTCGTCGGCAATCCGTTGCCGGTGATGCGCTTCCAGGTCGTGCCGCCATCACGGGATGTCCAGATTCCGCTGCCGGCGCCGCCCGAGACACGTCCCCATGTATTGATCTGCAACTGCCACATGCCGGCAAACAGAATGCGCGGATTGTTCGGGTCCATCACCAGATCCGACGCGCCAGTGCTGTCATTCACGAACAGCACCTTCTCCCACGTCTTGCCACCATCGCTGGTGCGGTAGATGCCGCGGTCGGGCTGCGGACCGTAGGCATGGCCGAGCGACGCCACGTACACGACATCGGGATTCGTCGGATGCACGACGATGCGCGAGATCCGGCCGGTGTTCTCGAGTCCCATCTTCGTCCATGTCTTGCCGGCGTCCGTGGAGCGGAACACGCCCCAGCCAACCGAGATGTTGGATCGAATGAATGGCTCGCCCGTGCCGGCCCAGACCACGTTCGGATCGGATGCCGACACCGCCAGCGATCCGATCGAGGAGACCGGTTGATCCTCGAACACCGGTTTCCACGTCGTGCCGGCATCGCTTGTCTTCCACAGGCCACCCGATGCCGCGCCGGCATAGTACGTGGTCCGATCGCCGACCACGCCGGAAACCGACGTGACGCGATTGCCCTCCGGGCCAACGTGCCGCCACTTGAGGTTCAGCAGGGCCGACGAGTCGAGCGGAGCGGCAGCTGAGGTCGACGCGCGCACAGCTTGGCCAACGAGCAGGCTGGGGGTGACCAACAGCAGTGCGACACACGCACGCGCGATCAGGGAGAGACGTGCTTCGGACATCGGCGGATCTCCAGATGGGCGTCCCGACACGCAGCGGGGGAGGCAGCAGCGGCGGAGCGCGAGCAGTGTGACAAGGCTGTCATGATGCACAGCACCGCGCCAGCAGCGGCGACTCAGGGCGCACCGGATGCAGTATCTTGCCGGCGCGCCCCGATGCTCGTTCTTCGGCGCCACGACGCATCCCCTGCACTCGGCACACATGTACGCTCTCAGTCTCCGGGCCGGTCCCGCGGCGATCCATCTGCTCCGGGAGCGCGGGCTGCGGGCCGAGGACGTGGACATCATGCCGGGCGCATCCGGGGGGCCGAAATGGCTCGCGATCGCTGGCCTCGACCGCTATCTGTTCGGGACATTCCTCGCGCTACCGCGCACCCGGCCGCTGCACCTCATCGGGTCGTCGATCGGGAGCTGGCGCATGGCATGCCTCGCACAACGCGACCCGCTGGCCGCCCTCGAGCGAGGGCATCGCGCCTACATCCACGAGCAGCGCTACACCGCCCGCCCGACGACCGCCGAAGTCACGCGCGTGCTGAATGAGGTGCTGACGTCGCTCCTCGGCCCGCACGGTGAAAGCGACATTCTCTCGCATCCGTGGGCGCGCCTGCACGTGATCACGTCGCAGGCGCGCGGCCTCGCGAACAGCCTGGCGCGCCGGCGGATCGCGACCGCGCTTGCCGCCGCCGCCGCGCTCAACCTCATGCATCGCCGCTCACTCGGTTGGCAGTTTCGCCGCGTGGTATTCAGCAATGCCGGCGCCGAGTCGCCGCTGATCGGGCTCAGCGACATGCCCACGACGCACGTCGCGCTGACAGCGGACAACCTTCGCGACGCACTCCGTGCGTCCGGGTCGATTCCGATGGTCATCAATGGCCTCACGATTCCAAGCGCGCCGGGTGGTGTGCACTGGGATGGCGGCGTGACCGACTACCATCTCGACCTCGACTACGGCAGCGGTACCGGGTTGATCCTCTACCCGCACTTCTATGGGCACGTGGTGCCCGGGTGGTTCGACAAGTCGCTGCCGTGGCGACGCGCGCGGCCGGTGAACTTCCGACGCGCGCTGCTGCTCTCACCGAGCGAAGCCTTCGTCGCATCGTTGCCGAACGGACGCATTCCCGATCGACGCGATTTCGGCGCCATGACCGAACGCGAACGCATCCGGGTGTGGGAACGCGTGCGCTCCGCCAGTGCTGCACTTGGAGATGAGCTTGCAGAACTCATCGATCGCGGCCGGGTGGCGGAGCGCATCCAGCCCTGGCAGTGAACGGAAAGATGACGGGCCACGGAGAGTCGTCGTGCGCTCCGTGGCCCAGCGATCGCTCCAGCGCTGCTACCAGCGCAGGTCGAAGTCGTACCCGTCCGCGCCACCGCGCGAATCATCGATCCGGATCACCGCGGTCCAGTTGTTCCATTCCCGCGGATACTGCGCAATGTAGACATTGCCACGCCCGGCAAAGCGACGCACGTCGAGCGGGACGGCATAGGCTGGCAGACCAGCGCCGCGCACATCGAAGCGAACATTCTGCACTTCCTGACCGCTCCGCGTCACGTAGTCCACGCGGCGCCCGCGGATGCGCACTTCGACGACGGCATCGACCGCCGCGCTGAAGCGCAAGGCTCCAGCATCCCGCCTCCCGCCAAAATCATCGCTCCGGCCATTCCATCCGTCGTCGCGACGGTCGTCGCGCCTGTCGTCGCGACGGTCACGACGATCATCACGGCGATCATCGCGGCGCCGATCGTCGTCGCGCGGATCGCGACCATCGAATCCACGCGCACTTTCCCAGGTCACGACGAGGCGATAACGATCGGCACCACGCTGCTGATCCCGCACGCGAACCCGGGCGGTGTAGCCGTTGAACAGCGACGGCTGCTCGATGACTTCGATGTCACCTCGACCGTCGGCCCGGGCAATGCTGACGCTGCCGCTCATGCGTGGCAGCGGTTCGTTGATGCGAAACCGCGCGTCGCGAAACACGTCGAACCCATCACCACGCGTCTCCAGAAAGGAGCCGCGCATGACGATGATCGCCTCGCGGTCCACCGTACCGCTCCAGGTGAAGAGTGTCAGGCCGTCGGCCCGCGCGGTCGGCGCAAAGGCGGCGATCGCTGCGCCACAGCCAAGTGTTGCGGCGAGCATCGAACGAAGGCTGCGCATGGACGTATCCTCACAACGACGCGAAGGGTTGCCTGGTGATGGCGACGCGTCGACGTCATCACTGCGACCGACGTGGCGTGGAGTCGTCGGGTCGCCTTCACTAAAGGCATGGACGATGCCGCGTGGAATGCGTTCATGGGCGTCGCGATCACGACCTCACAAACCATTCCATGGCAAGGACTTATGCGCCGCGCTAAGGCGACGGCCTGACTGGCCGTTCCGCGTTTGTGTCCGAACCTGAGGACAGCCCCAGTGCCACGGATGCGACAGTCCGACCCGGGTCCGACCGAGCTCGTGCCGCAGCCGGTCCGCGGCATCACAGCGCAGAAGCACCAGAGCGCTGGACCGGGCGATGCACATCGCGTATGCCTCGATTCCGGTTACGATTGTCGAGGGCGTCACGGACCCGACATGGCATCACATCCCTCATCGGTGAACACGCGAATGCGGTTCCTGGACGGCGAGTCGTGATGGGGCATCCGCGGACCTCGCGGGGGACTGGTCGCAGGCTGCGCGCCAGACTCATCGCGCCAGCACTCGTCGTGGCCGCCTGCCTGGTGGCATTTGCCGGCCTGCGCGCCTGGCAACTGCGCCGCGCGCAGCAGGAACTCCAACTCTCCCTCGCACTGCAGCAGGCTGGCGTCAGTGCGCGCAGCCTCGACGCCGTGGTGGCCGAAACGCGTCTGCTCCTCGTCAGCCTCGGAGAACTTCTCGACCCGAAGGCCGGACCTGAGGAAACTGACGCCGTGCTGCGCCGTATCTTCCGCGCCGCTCCGATGCGGTACGCCAACCTCTGGGTGGCGGACACGACCGGGCACGCCCTCGGTGCCGCTCGATACCCGCCAGCAGGCCGAGCGGGCTTCGCGATCGCCGACCGCGGCTACTTCCGCCGGGCCTTGCGCGACCGGCGGTTTGCCATCGGCGAGATCGTTGCGTCGAGAACACTGCCGGGCCAGCCACAGGTCCTGACCTTCGCCCTCCCCGTCATCGACAGCGCCAGCCGTCGGGTCAGGTCAGTGGTTGGTGCATCCATCGAGGTCGACTCCCTAGATGTGGTGCGCGCCGCGCGCGCCATGCCGGACGGCACCGTCCTGACGATCATGGACAGCGGCGGCACCGTCGTCTACCGCACTCTCGACGCGGCGCACTGGATCAACAGGCGGTTCGCAATCGACTCCGGAAAGGTGAATGACTTTCGCACCGGTGAGGGCGTGGGTCGCGGCCGCTCCGCTGACGGGACCTACCGCCTGACAGGATTCCGACGTATGCAAGCCGCCCCCTGGGTGGTGTACGTTGGAATTCCTGTCCAGTACACGCTCGACGTCGTCCGTGATGAGTTCATCCGTGACCTGGTGGTGGGTACGCTCATCACGCTGCTCATCCTGTTTTTCGGCTACCGATCAACCCTCGGCATTGTGATTCCCATCGAATCGCTGACCGCCGATGCCCGCGCGATTGCGGAAGGCGATTCAGATCGGCGATCGGCCGTCAATTCACGCGATGAAATCGGTGACCTCGCCCGGGCATTCAACACCATGGCTGATACGGTCGATCAGCGGAACGAAGCGCTCCGTGCATCGCAGGACCATCTGTTGCACGCACAAAAGATGGAAGCGCTCGGATCGTTCGCCGGTGGTATCGCCCACGACTTCAACAACTGTCTGGCCGCGATCGTTGCGTATGGCGAATTGGCACGGGATTCTCTCGACGACCATCACGCGGCACGCCGTGACATCAACGACGTGCTCTCGGCTGCGGCGCGTGCGAGCGAACTCACACGCCAGATTCTCGTGTTCAGCCGGCGGCAGATCGTCGAACGCACATCCGTTGATCTCAATGCCGTCGTTGCCGGCATCGAACGTATGCTGGCGCGACTGGTCGGCGAGGAGCGGCGGCTGGTGGTTACGTACGCCGAGGCACCGGTCACGGTCGTCGCGGACCATGGGCAACTCGAGCAGGTGGTCGTGAATCTCATTACGAACGCACGCGACGCTTTGCCTGACGGCGGCACAGTGCGGCTTCGCATAGGGCGATTGAACGCTGCGGCTGGCGATGCCAGAGTGCCCGCCGCGCTGTCGGGAGTCTTCGGGCAGTTGGTGGTCGAAGATGAGGGCGTTGGCATCGGGCCGGAGACGTTGAGCCAGATCTTTGATCCATTTTTCAGCACCAAGGCGCGCGGCCAAGGAACGGGATTGGGCCTCGCGCTCGCGCACAGCATCATCGAGCAGAGTGGCGGTGTGCTCTCGGCCACGAGTGCCGTCGGTGTGGGCACGACGATGTCGCTCGTTCTGCCTCTCTGCGCCGAGGATCCTGCCGATCACGCGCTGCGTCCCGGATCCACAGCGCCGGCGCCGGCAGGACGTTCCGGTCGAATTCTCCTGGCGGAAGATGACGCGGCCGTACGCACGAGTGCTGAGCGAATGCTGGCAAATGCGGGCTACACCCTCGTCAGCACCGAGGACGGGGCGTCAGCACTGCGAGCGTTGAAGGAATCGCTGGAACCGTTCGACCTGCTCCTGACCGACGTCGTCATGCCCGGCATGTCCGGGTCAGCGCTCGCGCGCCAGGTCCGCGAGTATCAGCCCGGCATCGGCCTGCTCTACATGAGTGGCTACGCCGACGACGCGTCCGTACTCGACGCGGTGGCGTCGAGCGGCGTACGATGCGTGTCAAAACCCTTCACGACCCGCACGCTGCTCGATGCTGTGGATGAGGCGAAGTCGAACGCCAGACCAATCAGGGAGGCGTCGGCCTCGGATATTGTGCCTCGAGCGCCGTGAAGTGGCGCACCATCATGTCGACCAGCGCAGCACGAATGCCCGAGCGCATCGGCTCCGCAACCGACATCGCATGATCGAGGACGGCGTGCATCACCACGACGCTCAGTGCCGCATGCCGGGCCGATTCGGCGTCTGAGATCCCAGGCATGCGACGCGTCAACAGCACGCGTACCATCATCTGCATGCCTTCTTCCATCTGCAGCGACACCTGACTCTTGCCCCCACTGGCCGAGTCGGTCGCCCGACACACCGGCATGTAACCGGGATGGACAGTGTCCATCGCCGCGAACGACTGGACCATCCGCGTGAAGAGCACGTCGAGTGGCACCCACGGTTCCTCGATCCGCAGCTCCTTCAACAACAGGTTCTGCATCGACTCGGCGTACCGCGCCGTCAGCGCTGTGAGAATCGCCGCCTTGTTCGGAAAGAAATGGTACAGCGAGCCGACGCTGGCACCGGCTCGTTCGGCGATCGCATTGGTGGTGCCGGCCTCGACGCCCATCTCGCCGAAAACGGCCTCGGCCGCATCGAGAATCGCCTCGACGCGAAGTTGGCCGCGCTTCTGGACCGGGGCCCGTGTCGCGCGAAACTCGCCGGTCTTAAGTCCCTCATCTGCAACGACTTCAGTCATGTGGCGCCCCGCTGCGAATGAGACTGACGCGATCCCGCGACGAGGTCACGTCGGCTAATAATAGAGCATAGGCTCGGGTATTGACAAGTAGAGCACTATCTCTAGTTTAGGCGACAACTAGAGGTACTGCTCCACTTTCAGCTTCCCTGTCTGGACTCCGCCATGAGACGCACCATCGCTGCGCTCAGCCTCATCGTCGCCGGCTCGCCAGTCGCGGGCCAGCAACCCGAACGGTCACCCCTCGACGCGCTGGTCGCGGAGGGCCTGGCCAGCAATCCCGCCCTCAGGGCGCGCACGCTTTCCGTGACCCGGGATGACGCCGCAATCGCCGAAGCGCGCGGACGCTTTCTGCCATCGCTGACGGCCAATGCGCGCGTCTCGACGCTGTATGGAGCCACGCCGAATCTCGGGGCGCTCATCAATCCGGCGTACGCCGCATTGAACCAGCTGCTTGGCCAGCAAGCCTTCCCGACGAACATCAACCTCACGTTGCCGCAGCGGCAGGAAGCGACGCTCCGGCTCGCGCAGCCATTGTTCGAACCACGCGTCGTCGAAGGGTACCGCATCGCCCGATCGCTGCGCGACGCCAGTGTCGCGGACCGCGATGCACATCGTCGTCAACTGGCGGCCGACATCCAGACCTCGTATCTCCAGTATGCACGCGCGACGCGTGCCGCCGACCTGTTCGACCAGACGGTTCCGCTGCTGGATGAGGCACTTCGCGTCAGCGAGCGCCTCCTGTCAGCGGGCAAGGTCACGCCCGACAACGTCCTCCGTGCCCGTGCCGAACAGAGTGCGGTGGTGCAGCAACGTGGTGCCGCGCACCAGCTCGCGGTCGCCGCGCGCCAGCAGCTGAACTATCTCACGGGCCGTCCGCTCGATGCCCCGCTGCCTCTCTTCGCCGACACGCTGCTTGGACTCGACGCGCGATTCGCTGCTCGCGAGAGTCTTGACGCGGCCCAGTCGCGCGCCCAATCCGTGCGCGAAGAGCTGGTGCAACTCGATCGATCCTTCGACGCGGTGCAAGGGCAGCAGCGCATTGCGCGCGCCGCATTCCTGCCGAGTGTCAACCTGGCCGTCGACTATGGCTTTCAGGGCAACACCATCCGCGTGAAGCGCAACACCGACTTCGCCGTCGCAAGTCTGGTACTCAGCTGGAACCTCTTCAATGGTGGCCAGGACCGCGCCCGAATCCAGCAGGCATCCATTGACGGAGCACAACTCAAGGCCCGGCGCGACGACGCGTCGCGCAGCATTGCCTTGGCTGTGCGGGTGGCGCACGACGGCGCGGTGGTCGCGCGGACTGCCATCACGACGGCCACCGATCGTGAGACGGCCGCCACGCGCACGTACGAGCTGGTGCAGCGGCGTTACAGCGAAGGGCTGGCCTCGCAGCTTGAGCTGCTCGACGTGCGGACCGCACTGACCACGGCGCAGCTCAACCGCCTCATCACGACCTACGATTTCTACCAGCGCGTCGTCGAATTCGATCGCGCCGCCGCACTCTCGCCCAAGGAGTAACGTCATGCCACGCCCTCGTCTCGACGCGCGTCCCGCGCCACAACACATCGCGCAGTTCCTTCCCTTCGGCGTCGCCGTGGTCGCACTCTCCGCAACACTCCTGTTCTCCGGGTGTGGCCGGGATGCGGACGCCCAGCAGGCGGCCGTCGTCGACACGGCGATACCGGTTCGTGTCACGAGTCTCACCAACGACGGAGCGGCCCGCTCCACTGAAATCACGGTGACCGGCACACTGGCGGGGAAGGAAGAGGTGGCGCTCGCGTTCAAGATCGGCGGTGTCATCGCACGTATTGTGGTTGATCCCGGTCAGTCGGTGCGCGCGGGGCAGGTACTGGCCGAGCTGCAACCGACGGAGATCGCGGCCCAGGTGGCCACGGCGCAGGAGTCGCGTCGCAAGGCCGAACGCGATCTGTCGCGCGTGACGCGGCTGTACGCCGACAGCGTTGCAACGCTCGAGCAGTTGCAGGACGCGCGGACGGGGCTCGAGGTGGCGAACAATGCCGCCCGCATCGCACAATTCAACGCGGACTACGCCATCATCCGGGCTCCTGGCGACGGCATCGTGCTGGCGCGCATGGCAGAACCGGGGCAGGTGGTCGAACCGGGGCGCACAGTCCTCAACGTGCGCCGGAGCGGTCGCGGCATGATCGCACGGATCGGTCTCCCTGATCGTGATGCGGTGCGTGTCATGCTCGGCGATACGGCCATCGTGGCCTTCGATGCGATTCCCGGAAAGCGCTTTGCCGCACGGGTGACGCAGCGTGCCGCAGCGTCCAGTGCCGGCAGCGGCGACTACGCGCTCGAGGTCACGCTCTCCGACGCCGCCGGGACGCTGCCATCCGGACTCGTGGCGCGCGTCACCGTCTTTCCGCGCGTCCGAACTGCGGCCGCGACATCACGCGTCTTCGTGCCGCTCGACGCGCTGGTCGACGCGGACGCCGACTCCGCCGCCGTGTTCGTGCTCAGGGCTGATGGCAACTCCGTTTCCCGACGGCCGATCAAGCTGACCGACGTCGCGGAGTCGCTGCAGACGGCCGTCGTGCCGGTGGTGTCAGGCCTCGATGGATCTGAACGGATCGTGATCGTTGGCATGTCCCGGCTGATCGATGGCAGTCGAGTGAAAGTGATCACGACGCCGACGCAGCGCGCAGCGTCGGACGCGGCACCGAAGGTGAGGATCGGACAGTGAAGATCATCGACTACTTCGTTCGCAATGCGCAGCTCACGATCGTGCTGCTGATCGCGCTCCTCGCCGCAGGGGTCCAGGCGTTTCTGACCATCCCACGGGCGGAGGATCCGCTGATCGACTTTCCGGGATTCAGCATCGTCGCCGTCTATCCCGGCGCGGGTCCGGCAGACGTTGAGCAGCTGGTCGTCAACCCGATCGAAAAGCGACTGAAAGAGCTCTCGGACATCAAGAAAATTGCCACACAGATCACCGATGGGCTTGGCGTCATCTTTGTCGAGTTCACCACCGGATCCATTCCGCGACAGAAGAAGGATGACGTGCTGCGCGAGGTGAATCAGCTGCGCAGCGCATTGCCGCCGGAAATCGCGTTGCTGGACGTGATCAGCAACACCACCGGTAATGTCAATGTGCTGCAGTACGCCCTCGTGTCGCCAACTGCACCGTACGCCGCGCTCGACGCTCGCAGCCGCGCGCTGAAGGACCGCATCGCCGCCGTCCCTGGGGTGCGCAAGGTGGAGCGCGTTGGCGCACCCGTCCGCGAAGTGCAGGTCTCGCTCGATCTCGGCCGCCTGAGCGCCCTCCGACTCCCTCTGCCGGCGATCCTGGGCGCCCTCGGCAGCGAGAGCGCCAACGTCCCGGGCGGCACCGTGAATGTCGGCCGCAAGCAGTTCGTCGTGAAGACGAGCGGCTCGTACACCTCACTCGATCAGGTGCGCAACACCGTCGTTGGCGCGTCGGGGAGCGCTGTCGTGAAGCTGCGCGACGTGGCGACGGTGCAATGGGGCTACGCGGACGCCACCCACATCGCCCGCCACGACGGCGAGCGCGCGGTCTTCATCGCCGCCAGCATGCGTGACGGCGCGAACATCACCGACGTCGAGCCACGGGTGGCGGCGGCGGTGCGTGCATTCGAACGCGACCTGCCAGCCGGAATCACACTCGAACGGGCCTTCGATCAGAGCGCGAACGTGCGCACCCGTCTCGGACGGCTGGCCGAAGACTTCGGCATCGCGATCGCGCTGGTCCTGATCACGCTGCTGCCGCTCGGCCTGCGCGCCGCCGGCGTCGTGATGGTGTCCATCCCGCTGTCGCTGGCCGTCGGCACGGTCCTGCTGCAGAACTTCGGCTTCACGCTGAACCAACTGACGATCGTGGGTTTTGTGATTGCGCTGGGCCTGTTGGTGGACGACTCGATCGTGGTGGTCGAGAACATCTCGCGTTTCCTCCGCACGGGCATGAAACGGCAGGACGCCGCCATCGCCGCGACACGCCAGATCACCCCCGCCATCCTCGGGGCCACGGGCACGCTGATCTTTGCCTTCGTACCGTTGATGCTGCTGCCTGGCGGTCCCGGCGACTACATCCGCTCACTGCCGGCGGCGGTGATCGCGACGATTCTCGCGTCGCTGGTGGTGTCACTCGCGATCATCCCGTTCCTGGCCAGTGTCGTCATGCCGCGCACCAGCGATGAACACGGCAATCGTGTGCTGCAGTGGCTGCAGCACACGATTCAGCGCAGCTACACGCCGCTGTTGCATCGCGCGCTGTCCTGGCCGAAGCGCACTCTGCTGGCCGCGGCCCTGCTCTTCGTCGCCTCGATCGGTCTCGTGCCGCTGATCGGCTTCTCCCTCTTTCCCAAGGCGGGCATTCCGCAGTTCCGCGTCACCGTGCAAATGCCCGACGACGCCACTCTGGCGCAGACCGACAGCGCGACCCGTTTCGTCGAGCGGACGCTGATGGCCCGCCCGAGCGTGCAGCATGTGCTCAGCAACGTTGGCCACGGCAATCCGTTCCTGTACTACAACGTGCCGCCGGAGAACGACCAGGCCAACTTCGCGGAGGTCATTGCCCGCGTCCCGGCGTTCGACCCGCAACACACACCGCAGATGCTCGACACGTTGCGCAGCATCTTCGACGACTACCCCGACGGGCGAATCGCTGTGCGCGAGTACGAAAACGGCCCGCCGCTCGAGGCACCGATTGCGATTCGGTTCATCGGACCGAACCTGGACACACTGCGCAGCCTGGCCAGCCGTTTCGAACGGACGCTGACCGCGATGCCGGGGACCCGCGACGTGGGCAACCCGCTCAGTACACGTCGCACCAACGTGCGGGTCGGCGTGGATCGCGCGCGCGCAGGCTTGCTCGGCGTGCCAGTGGTGGACATCGATCGTGTGGTGCGGCTTGGGCTGGCCGGACTGCCTGCGGGCCGGATCCAGGACAGCGACGGCGAGGCGTACAACGTCACCGCGAGGCTGTCACGTATCGGACGCGCCACGCCAGATGCGCTCAGCCAGCTGTATGTGCCATCACAGTCCGGCGCGCAGGTGCCGCTCGCGCAAGTCGCGTCGGTGGCGCTCGAGAGTGCCCTGCCGCGCATTCAGCACTACGACACCGAGCGGAGCGTGACGGTGACGAGCCAGGTTCGTACCGGGTTCAACACCGACCGCCTGACGACGCTGGCGATGGACTCGCTGAAGACGTGGACACTGCCGGCGGGCTATCGCTGGGTGGCGGCGGGCGAGATCGAAAGCCGCCAGGAAAGCTTCGGCGGATTCGGTGGCGCGATTCTGCTGGCAACCTTCGGCATCCTCACTGTGCTGATTCTCGAATTCAAGACCTTCAAGAGTATGCTGATCGTCGCCTCGGTGATTCCGCTTGGCGTGATCGGAGGCATGGTCGGTCTCTTTCTCAGCGGCTACACGCTCAGCTTCACGGCGATGATCGGCTTCGTTGCGCTGATCGGCATCGAGATCAAGAACTCACTGCTGCTGGTGGACTACACCAATCAGCTGCGTGAAGCGGGGGCTGATCTCGACCACGCCATCGAGGAAGCTGGCCGTGTGCGATTCCTGCCGATCGTGCTGACGACGGCGACGGCGATTGGCGGCCTGATGCCGCTCGCGCTCC
The DNA here is from genome assembly GCA_031423355.1 of Gemmatimonadaceae bacterium. Lineage (GTDB taxonomy): Bacteria > Gemmatimonadota > Gemmatimonadetes > Gemmatimonadales > Gemmatimonadaceae > JACMLX01. Next base: position 14,004 of record JANPFJ010000049.1, read on the forward strand.
AGGGGTCGAGTCTCTACAGTCCGCTCGCGATCGTGATCATCGGCGGCCTGGTCTCCTCGCTGCTCTTGAGCAGGCTGGTGACACCGGTACTCTACAAATTGCTGCCGCCCGGAATTCAGCGCGGAGCTGCATCGGCTGCAGTGAGCGACGCCACACAGACCGAGGGCTTCGCTGGAATGCCGCTGCCCGCCTGAGTCTCCGCATGTCGTCGCAAGACGAACCCGCGCGACCGATCAGAACGTCGGTCGCGCGGGCGTCAGCGCCGCAGCGCTAGGCCGACTCCGAATACCCCTCTGCCTTCAGCGATGCGACGATACGCCCGCGCAACTCCCCGGAGTCTGCCGGCAGCGGCAGTGCGCCGGGAATCAGCGTCAGCACCTGCCGAGCAAAGTCATAGTGTGAGGCGCACGTGCGACAGGTGTCGATATGCCCCTGCACTGCGCCGACCGCCTCATCCGACAGCCGACCATCAAGGAAGTCGTACAACGCACTCGCCGCGGCACGACAGCTCAGCAGTGGCGGCGGCTCGATCTCGACGTCGCTCATGTTTCGACTCCCTGTTCTGGTGTAGCCGATGGCCGGATGATACCCGCATCCACGGCATGGCTATACAACGATTTTTGCAATAGGCGACGCGCACGGAAGAGCCGCGAGCGCACCGTTCCCACTGGTACTTCGAGCACTTCGGCGGCCGATTCGTACGACTCCCCTTCCACATCGACGAGAATGGCCGCCGAGCGATACACTTCCGGCAACGCCGCCAGCGCGGCACGGATCGCGGGGCCAACCTCGATCCGGTCCAGCAGATCCCCAAGGCCGTTCCGGGTCGCCTCGCCATGCTCGATACTCGCGGCGAGCGACTCGAGTTCAGCGTCCTCGCCCGATGTATCGACGACCCGCGCTTCGCGTTCCCGATGACGCAGAAACACGTTGCGGCAGATCGTGAACAGCCACCGCCGCGCGTCGTGCCCGGTCTTGAATGTCTCCCACGACCGATAGGCGCGGAGATATGTCTCCTGCACCAGATCATCGGCCAGCGCCTCATCGTGCGCGAGCGAACGCGCAAACCTGACCACCTGCGGCAGGGCCGCAAGTACGGTGGCGTCAAACTCTGCGTCGCGCGGTGATGCGTGCATGAGGAAGTACAGACATGAGTATCGGACGGACCGCCCATCGCGGGAGACGCCGCTGGCCCGCGACATCCCCGCGCGGCACCAGTCTTCAGCGAACACTCAGCTAGACGCGGGCGCCGCGGAAAGTTCCACTACGGCAGATGCCACCCCCAAGCGCGGCAACGGCGGGGTCAGAATCCGACGCCGCTGCCCGGCTGCTCCCGCCGGTAGGCGCGCAGGTCGCGCCACCACTGGACGCACGCAGCCTCGATGGCGGACGTTGCGGCGGCGAGCCGCGCCGGCCCCGCACCACTGATCCGGACCCACGGTTTCCCCAGCCGGTTGAGATGAAAGATCAGCCGGTCATGGAACCAGTCGCGGTCACTCGACATCACCCGCACCCCGTCCGCCACCCAGGCGATATCCGGATCACAGAGGAGATAGAGATCGATCGGCTGCCTGGCCGCCACTTCCCAGACGTGCGCCGGTACCGGCTGACGGAGCCACTCGGTCCAGATGGCCGTCACGATCGCTTCCGTGTCGCTCACGCAGAGTCCGCGTGCCCGACGCTGTGCTTCCCGGATCAGCACCTGCTGCCCGTCGGTCACCAGCGTGGCGTCGAGTTCCGTCCAATGGTGATGCGGCACGCCGGTCGTATACGTCCGGCCGTACTCGTCCACCCAGGCCGTCGTGTACGCATGCGCGATCTGCTCCGACAACGTCGACTTCCCGACGCTTTCACCGCCGACCAGCGCCACGGTCCTCACAAACCATGGGCGGGCGGCTGGCGCAATGAGATCCCAGTGCTGCCACGGGTCCATGCGAATCCGCGTGCCGCGCACGTCATCGTCGCTGCGGTCGACCAGCACAAACTCGGCACCGAGCCCCGCCGCGATACCGAAGACGTCCGGGTCGCCGGCAAAGACGTGGCTCACCTCCGGCGCAAGAACATCGAGCGCTGCAATCCAGTCCGCGGTGGATGCCTGCTCGTCACCCGGCCGCGGTGGCAGGCTGGCTTCCGGCACGACGACGCGCGCCCACGGGCAACTCTCGACCAGCCAGCGCCACCGTACGTCCCAGGGGATCGGATCGTCCCAGCGCCGCTCCAGCACGATCGTCGTCCGGCTGCACCGCTGACGCGCCGCGTCGAAGAGCGCCAGGTGACCGCGATGGACGGGCAGAAACCTGCCGACCAGCAGAGCATGAGACATCGGGGTGGGGCAAAGGCCGCAGGACCGCCGCCGACGCGCGGGAGGGCGGACGCGCCGAGGGGTGGCGGCGTCCCGGAAGAATGCACCCGCCGCGCCATGTGCGGAATTGTGCCGTCCAGTCGTCTTCCCGCCGAGCCAGCGCGCGTCGCACACGATCCGCCCTGGCCGTTCGCGCCAAATCCCCACTTGCCCGCCCGGAGTTGCTGCATCGTATGACCGTCGTGACCCGATCCGCCGTGAGTCCAGCGCTGGCGCCCGCGCCCTCCGGCCAGCCGAGGGCAGACGCCCCGACGATCCCGATCGCGGAGCTGCTCGCGGCACTGTCACACGCCCTCGACCTGACAGAGGGCGCTCCCGCCGGCCACACCCTGCGCAGCTGCATGATCGCGATGCGCGTTGCCGATACGATCGGTCTCAGCGCCAACGATCGCACCGCGCTGTACTACGCGATGCTGCTCAAGGATGCCGGCTGCTCGAGTAACGCCGCGCGCATCACCGCACTCTTCGGAGCGGATGACCATCGCGTCAAGCCGCGCATGAAGATCGTCGATGCCAATCACCGCATTCGTCTCGCGATTGAAACGTTCCGCACCGCGGGCGGTGGCCAGGGATTCCGCAGCAGGATCGCGCATTTTCTTGGCATCGCACGCGGCGGCGGCATCTCGCGTGAACTGATCGCCATCCGATGTGAACGCGGTGCGAGTATCGCGCGGCAAATGGGCTTCCCCGACACGACGTGTGACGCGATCCGCTCGCTCGACGAGCACTGGAACGGCAACGGGCATCCGACAGGGCTCAGGGGCGCGGCCATTCCGCTGCTCTCCCGTATTGCCAACCTCGCGCAGACCATCGACATCTTCGTCGGTGCCCAGGGCGTTCCCGCGGCGATGCGGATGGTGAAGGATCGCCGCAAAACCTGGTTTGATCCGCAGCTTGCCGATCTCGTCCTCAAATGGCGCACCGACGCGTCGTGGTGGATCTGGTTGCGCGAATCATCGCCCGAAGCCGAGGTCGCGGCGCTCGAACTGGCGACACCACAGCGGATGGTCGACGCCAGTGGTCTGGATCTGGTGGCCCAATCGTTCGCCGACATCGTCGACGCCAAGTCGCCCTTCACCTATCGCCACAGTACGAACGTCTCTCGCTGGGCCCGTGCGCTCGGCGCGAAGTTCTTCGGCGACGAAGCGGATCTGACACGGCTCGCCCGCGCCGGCCTGTTGCACGATATCGGGAAGCTGGGTGTCTCGAACACGATTCTCGACAAGGCGGGGCCCCTCGTCGACGACGAACGCCTGCTGATGCAGGCGCACCCGGTGCACACCTGGGAGATCCTGCGGCGCGTCAACGTCTTTTCCGACTTCGCGAAGCTGGCATCGCTGCACCACGAGAAGCTCGACGGCTCCGGCTACCCGTGGAAGGTGCCTGCCGAAGGGCTCGACCTGCAGGCCCGGATTCTGATCGTGGCGGACATCTTCGAAGCGCTGACGGCCGACCGGCCGTACCGGGCAGGGATGCCGGTCGAGGCAGCACTCGCCCTGCTCGAGAAGGATCGCACGACGAAGCTCGACGGACGTGTGCTCGATGCGCTGGCGCAGATCTCGACCGAGATGCCGTTACAGCTGTGATGCGTGCCAGGGTCGATTCCGGGGGCCGACTGCGCCATCTTGCCCTCGGCCCTGCCCCGCCTCCAGCCCCGCTCTCCTCATGTCACGCCCTTCGACCACCGTCCACAAGTTCGGCGGTGCCGCTCTTGCCGACCTCAACGCCTTCCGTCACGCCGCCGAGATCATTGCGAGCCATGGCGGCAGCCGTCCTGTCATCGTCGTTTCGGCGATGCGCGGGGTCACCGATGCGCTGAACACGGCCGCCAGCAGTCCGGCCCCGAAGGCGCGGGCGACGCTCGCCGCCCTCGAAAGCCGGCACCGCGCGGTCGCGAGGGGGCTGGCCGTGAATCCAAGGCACGATGCGGCGCTTGCCGCAGTCATTCACGCAGAGTTCGCGGAGCTCACGACGGTCTGCACTCGACGCCGAAAGGGATCGCTCGATGCGGAACACACCGACTTCGTGATGTCACGCGGCGAAGTGCTCGCCGCATCCCTGATGGTCGCGGCGCTCACACAGCGCGAGCTGACGGCTGTCGCGATCGATGCAACCAAGCTCGTCTACACCGATGGCGTGGCGGGCAACGCCGCACCGGACATCGCGAAGACGACCGCTGCCGCTGCCAGGCTGCTCCTGCCGCGGCTGAAAGGGGGCGTCATCCCGGTGGTCCCTGGTTTCATCGGTCGCGGTCGCAAAGGCGCAGTGGTCACCCTCGGGCGCGGCGGCTCGGACGTCACCGCCACACTGATGGCGCGCGTGCTGCACGCCGATACCGTGATGCTCTGGAAGGATGTCGCCGGACTGCTGACCGCTGATCCACGCGTCGTGCCCGATGCGCGGCTGATTCCGTCGCTGCATGTCCGCGAGGCATCGGAGCTGGCCTATCACGGTGCAAAGATCCTGCATCCACGGGCGCTGATCGGATTGCCGCCCGCCACGCGACTCTATCTGCGTCCGCTCGCCGACCCGAAGTCACTCGGGACCGAGATTTCGGCATTCGTCACCGCCGGCACCCGGAAGCGAGGCATGCCGGCGCTCCCGGTGAAGGCGCTGGCCGTGATCGCAGATCAGGCGCTGGTCACACTGGTGGGCAATGGCATGGCCGGGTTGCCCGGAGTCGCGGCGCGTGCCCTGAGTGCGTTGGAAGAGATGGGGATCTCGGTGTCACTCATCTCGATGGCTTCGTCGGAGCATTCCCTGTGCATCGCCGTGCCGGGAACGATGGCAACGGCCGTTGCGACGCGCTGGAAGGTGGTGTTCGCGGCCGAGATCGCGCGCCGGGATATCGACGGCGTCGATGTGCGTCGCAGTGTGGCGACGCTTGCGATCGTGGGCCTCGGCATGGCCGGGACCCCGGGCGTGTCGGCGCGCCTCTTCGACGCCCTGGCACAGAGCCGCATCAACGTGGTGGCCATTGCGCAGGGTGCCTCGGAAATGAACGTGTCCGTCGTCATCGACAACGCCGCTGCTGCCACTGCGCAGCGTGCGGTGCACACGGCGTTCCGTCTGGACAAGATCGGCGGCGGTGACGCCGGTGCGCGGCAGCACGCGGATGTGATCGTGCTCGGTTTCGGGTTGATCGGGCGCGAGTTGGCGCTCCAGCTGGCACAGCGGCGTACCCCCGATGGCGGACGCCTCACGGCACCGGTCCGCGTGGTGGCCGTCATCGATCGCAGCGGGTACGTCTTCGACCCGCGCGGCCTGACTCCGAAAAAACTCACCGCGCTGGCCGAGGCGAAGGCCGCCGGCACCCCACTCGCACAGCTGCCGGATGGCGTGCGCGCGTCGGACGAGGCGGCGCTGCGCGCCATCGCCACGCACGCGCTCGAACGGCCGATCGTGGTCGACGTCACCGCCTCGGAGACGTCACCGACGCTGGAAGTCGCACTCGGCGCGGGGATGGATCTGGTGCTCGCCAACAAGCGACCGCTCGTCACCACCGGGCGCAATGGCAAGGGGCTCGCCAGGCTTGCAGCGGCACGTGGTCGGCGCATGCTGCACGAGGCCACCGTCGGCGCGGGGCTGCCGGTGATCGACACGATCAACAAGCTGGTGGCATCGGGCGATCGGATCCTGCAGATCGAAGGGTGCCCGTCCGGCACGCTTGGCTTCCTGTTCAGTGAAATGTCGCGCGGCACGAAGTTCTCCGATGCGCTGCGGTCGGCGATGGCCAAGGGCTACACCGAGCCCGATCCGCGCGATGACCTCTCCGGCATGGATGTGGCGCGCAAGGCGCTGATCCTCGGTCGCCTGCTCGGGTACAGTGGCGAACTGCGGGACATCAAGGTCGAATCGCTCGTCCCCGTGCCGCTGCGGAAGCTGCCGTTGCCGGAATTCCTCGCGCGCGCCACCGATGTTGATGGCGCGTGGGCCGCCCGCGTCAGCGATGCGCAGGCACGAGGTGAAGTGCTGCGCTATCGCATCATCGTGACAGCCAAGACGGTACGCGTCGGTGTGGTCGCAGTCGATGCCAGCAGCCCACTTGGATCACTCGGCGGCACCGACAACCTCTTTTCATTCACCACGACCCGATACAAGACCAATCCACTGGTGATCACCGGCCCCGGTGCCGGCGCTGGCGTCACGGCCGCCGGCGTGTTCACCGACGTGCTGACCCTCGCCGAACAGCGATGACGATCAGTGAACAGGTCTGCGATGCCTGTGACGCACGGTATTCCGTGCGAGATCCGCGCGTCGAATGCGCAACCTGCGGCGGGTTGCTGCATCTGGAACACCCACAGCCGCCGCAGTGCAGCACGGCGCTGCGCGACTTCTTCGATGCGTGCCTGACGCCGGCCCGGGATGCCACCGGCACCGGGCCGGGCAACTCCGGGGTCTGGCGCTTTCGCGAACTGGTCATGCCCGATGCCGGTGATGCCGAACTGGTGACACAGGGTGAAGGCAACACTCCACTGTTCGCACGTGCACGCGTTGCCGCATGGGCCGGCGTGGACGACCTGCTGCTCAAGCACGAAGGTCACAACCCGACAGGCTCGTTCAAGGATCGCGGCATGACCGTCGCCATCACGCAGGCGAAGCGCATCAACGCCAGCGCAGTGGCCTGCGCATCGACAGGCAACACGTCATCGGCGCTGGCATCATACGCGGCGATGGCCGGACTGCGCGGGCTGGTGCTGGTGCCGGCCGGCAAGGTGGCCCTCGGAAAACTGTCGCAGACCATCGCCTACGGTGCGCAGACGCTGCTGGTGCGCGGGGATTTCGATGACTGCCTGCGACTCGCGCGCGAATCGTCCGAGCAGCTGGGCGTCTACCTCGCCAACTCCATCAACCCCTGGCGGCTCGAAGGCCAGAAAACCATCATCTTCGATCTGCTCCAGCAGTTGCGCTGGCACTCACCGGATTGGCTGGTACTGCCGGCCGGCAATCTTGGCAACACGGCGGCGTTCGGTGCCGCGTTGCGCGAAGCGCTGCGCCTTGGCCTGATCGATCGTGCGCCACGGTTGGCGTGCGTCCAGGCCGCGGGCAGCGCACCGTTCGCTGCCAGCTTCCGCGGCGGCTTCGCCACTCGTCACACCGTCCGGGCCGAGACCATCGCGACCGCGATCCGCATCGGTGATCCTGCCAGCTACGATCGCGCCGTGCGCGCGATTCAGGAGACCAACGGCGTGGTACTCACGGTGTCCGATGCAGAGCTCCTCGAAGCGAAAGCGATCATCGATGCCAGTGGCGTCGGCTGTGAGCCGGCCAGTGCGGCCAGCGTGGCAGGCACGCGGGCACTGGTTCGGGACGGTACCATTCAGCCGGGTCAGCGCGTGGTGGCGCTCCTGACGGGGCACATGTTGAAGGATCCGGAGATCATGCTGTCCTATCACCGCGATCTGGTTCCCGCACCGCCATTCGCCAATCGCAGCATCGAGATCGATGCCACACTGGCGGACATGGAGCGCGTGCTGCGTGCGGCTCCGGTGGTGATGTGAGTACCACCGGCGCCACCGTGCGCGTGCCAGCCAGTACGTCGAATCTCGGCGGCGGCTTCGACTGCGTCGGCATGGCGGTGGACCGCTGGCTGACCGCCTCAGTGCTCGTTGGCAACGGCACGCCAGGTGTGACACTGGATCGCGGTGGGTCACTGCAGTCACTCCGGTGTGCTCCGACGGATGATCTGCTCTATGCCGGCTTCGCCGCTGCCTGCGCACGTCGCGGTCGGCCCGTGCCGAGTGCGCTCGCGTTCACTGCGACGTCGGAGATTCCGGTCGCGCGCGGCCTCGGATCATCGGCGGCGGCGCTGGTCGGGGGTGCTGCGCTGGCCGATGTGGCGCTCGGCCTCGAGCTCGGACGCGCAGGGGTCGCAATGCTCGTCTCGCAGATCGAGGGCCATCCCGACAACGCGGCACCGGCCGCCTTCGGTGGCGCGATGCTCGGTGTCGCTCGCGACGATGCGACCGATACGACGCCATGCTCGTACGCATTCTCCCCGCTCGCAGTTCATCCGTCGCTCGCCTTCGTCTTCGTCGTGCCGCCATACGAAGTCACGACGGCGGAAGCGCGAGCGGTGCTGCCGAAACATGTGTCATTCGGAGACGCCGTCTGCGCCGTACAACGCAGTGCGGCCCTCGTGCACGGCCTTGCGACGGGCGACGACGACTTGCTGGCGCGCGCACTGGACGACGTCCTGCACGTGCCGTATCGCCGTCAGCTGATCCCCGGCTACGATGCCGTCGTGGCAGCGGCGCGCTCGGCAGGCGCCTTCGGCGCGACACTCAGCGGCAGCGGGTCGGCCATGCTGGCCATCGGGCGCCCGGAGGCAACGAGCGCGATCGCCAGCGCCATGGCTGCCATCTTCGCCGCGCAGGGCCACCAGGCGGACACGCTGGTCACCGCAGGCGTCGTGCCCGGGCTCGAGATCGCCATGCGCCGGAACGCGGAAACTTCTCCGGCATCCGCGTCGTAGGAACGGCAACCTTCTTCATCGGTATCGCCATGCTGACCGCCTTGCTTCGCCTGTTCGCGCTTCGTCCGATCCTCGCTGGCTCACTGCTTGGAATCCCGCTGCTGACGCTGCTCCTGCTTGGTCTGGCGACAGCCGTATTCCTGAAGTTGCTGCTCTTCGTCGGACTGCCGATTCTGCTCGGCCTCTGGATTCTTCGCATGATCCGCAAGCCGCGCCACGAGCCAGCGCAGACACTGTAGCGCTACGCTGCAAGCCCCGCGGCAGCACCGGGCCGCCGCATCACAGCCCGGTGGTGAATCCGTCCCGGAACGATGGGTATCGGGGTGACCAGCCGCTCGCGACCAGCGCGGCATTGCTGACGCGCTGGTCGTTGCGGCTGCGTTGCTCCGCATTGCCGAACACCAGCGCACCGGGCTCGCCTCCGCTGGCACCGACAAGCCACCGGGCGACATCGGCTGCCTGCGCGGGTGCGCCGTCGCTCACGTTGAAGACGCGCGCTGAAGGCATCTCGGCGACGACGTGCATCACCGCGCCAACGATGTCATCACGGTGCGCCAGGTTCGTCCAGTACTCGCCCCGCTGCGGCAACGCGACCGCGTTGGACATTCGAGCCCGCGGATCGCGCCCGGGACCGTAGATCCCCGCCACACGCAGGATCGTCACCGCGTCCCAGTCCGCGCCAAGCAGGATGTCTTCGGTCGCGATCAGCGCGCCGTTGCCATCGCCAGCCCCGGCACGCGGCGAGCGTTCATCGACCCACTCGCCGTTGCGTCCGCCGTACACACCAGTGCTGGACGTGTAAATGAGCGCGCGCGCGTTCGTCGCGCGAGCCAACGCCAGCGCCGCCGACGCCGCGGGTGGGTACGTCGCGTCATACCCGTCCAACGCGGACGACGGGGCGATCGTGAGCACGACGACGTCCAGCGCATCCGGCATGCCGGCGATCGGTTCCGATCCGATGCTGCCACGCAGCCATGTCACACCGTCGTTCGTGAACCCGACACTGGAACGCCGGACGGCCCAGGCAGCATGGCCACGCTGCACGACCGCAGCGGCGAGCGCGCTTCCGACGTAACCGGCACCAAGTACGGCGAAACGCAGCGAAGTTGTGTGTGGAGATGACGTCATGGTCGAAATATGTCTCAGCACGGCCGATGGTGCCCCAATGCCGGATACCTTTCACCCAGGATGCCGACATTGCCCATCAGTCACGACACGCGAGTGGCGCCCGTCGCTCCACGTGATGCGCCACGAGGTGTGCCACGTGCCCGCCTGCTTGCCTTGCGCCATGGGTGGAACGCGATGGCATATCAGATCGTCAACGATGGCATCCAGCACTGGTTTTCCACCGCTGGCGACGCCGTCGTCGGGTATGTGCAGGCGCATGGTGTCTGCATCGTGGCCGGCGCCCCGATCTGTGATGCCGCACGGCTCGGCGACGTGCTCACCGAATGGGAAGCGTTCGTGCGCAGGATCGGATGCCGTACATGCTACTTTGGCGCCGCCGGAAGGGTTTTCGACGCACTGCATCGCCTGCGGGGCTACAGCACGGTCGTCCTTGGAGCGCAACCGGTCTGGCATCCTGCGCGCTGGGCGGAGATTCCTGCCGGCGCACCGTCGTTGCGCGGCCAGATGTCACGGGCCAGGAACAAGGGTGTGCGCGTCTCGGAATGGTCGCCCGAACAGGCGACGGCGGACAGGGGGCTTGGGGAGTGCCTTGCCGCGTGGCTTGGGACCCGCCGACTGCCGGTGCTGCACTTTCTGGTCGAGCCGAACACACTGCATGATCTGGTCGGCCGCCGAATCTTCGTGGCTGAGCGGAACGCGCGCGTGGTTGGATTTCTCAACGTCTCGCCGATCCCGGCCCGGCACGGGTGGCTGATCGAGCAGTTCGTGCGCAGCGATCGCGC
>JANPFJ010000050.1:0-1187 GCA_031423355.1 Gemmatimonadaceae bacterium
AGCCCTCTTGGCGTTGGATCGGGGCGATAGTGCCCCGACGGTCGCCGTGGCGGTGCGGCTCTCGCCGCAGGCGGTGCGCAATATCGCGCAGCGGTATCGCCGCGAGGGCGCGGACGCCGCGCTGTACGAGCGCCCGCGACCGGGGGCGGCGGAAGTGTTGGCCGACGCCCAGAAGCAGCGGATCATCGCGATGGTGTGTACCGATCCGCCGCCCGGCGCCGCCCGGTGGACCGTGCGTTTAATCACGGAACAGGCGGTCAAACGGAAGTTCGTCGACCAGGTCGGTCGGGAGACGATTCGGGTGCTTTTGCAAAGCCACGACCTCAAACCGTGGCGGGAAAAAAATGTGGTGTCTCGCTGAGCTCGATGCCGCGTACATCACCTGCATGGAAGATGTCCTCGCGCTCTATGAGCGGCCGTACGACGCCAAGGAGCCGGTGATCTGCCTCGATGAAAAGCCGGTGTCGCTCCATGCCGACGTGCGCGCGCCGCGCCCGGCGCGGCCGGGGCACGTCGCGCAGCGTGACAACGAGTATCGCCGGTGCGGCACGGCCAACATCTTTGGCGTCGTCGAGCCCAAAACCGGCCGTCACTTGACGTGCGCCACGCCGAACCGTACCGCCGCGGCGTTTGCGCGCATGGTGCGCACGGTCGTGCGCGCCTATCCGCTCGCGCGGACCATTCACCTTGTGCTCGACAATCTCAACACCCACCGCGAGAAGGCGCTCACCGATGCCTTCGGCCTGCGCGAGGGACGTCGGCTGTGGCGCCGCCTGACCGTTCACTACACCCCACTGCATGGTAGCTGGCTGAACCAGGCGGAGATCGAACTCAGTCTCTTCGCGCGCCAATGCCTCGGCACGCGACGCATCGACGCCCTCGACCGCCTCCGGCGAGAAACACGCGCGTGGGCGACGCGCGCCACGCGCCAGCGGCTGACGATCAACTGGCAGTTCACGCGGAAAGACGCGCGCCGGCGGTTTGGATATCAAAAGCCACTCTCTAAGCGGTCAGAGTACGAGTGGCGATCGGCACCTGTGGCGCGGAGTGGTTTTCTCGCGAGGCATCTCGCGAGGCATCTCGCGAGGCATCTGCGGCGCTCGCGTCGGGTGCACTCTCCGACACGACGCGAGTCATCAACGCGCGTCGGCGATGGGCGATGCGCGCATGGCTCGCCGTCTTCGTGT
>JANPFJ010000051.1:0-3697 GCA_031423355.1 Gemmatimonadaceae bacterium
CAAGGCGCAGGCGCTCTGGGAGGCGCTGGGCGCGCCGGGCAGCGTCCACGAACGGCGCTGGCCGACACTCGCGCCGGTCGATGCGGCTGGCTGGCAAGTCACCAAGGGCGCCGCGCTGTTTCCCCGCGAAGAAGTCGCCGGCTGAGCTCAGGGAGACCGGTGCCCAGGCGGGCCGCCGGGTGAATCGCGGGAGATCGCAACTCTGTTCACGCGGGAGCCGCGGAGGACGCGGGGGGCCCCGCCCCATCTGCGACGATCGGCGGCGAAGGGAGAAGTCTTTTGGGGGAACTGCGGCTCGCTGTTTCCGTTCCCAAAGCGGTTGCCCTTCTCCGCGTCCCCCGCGTGAACGGAGTTAGCGGCGCCGCTACGTCCCACGTCCGTCCGCCCCACGAGAGCAGTTCCCAAAGCAGTTGCCCTTCCCCGCGCCCTCCGCGGCCCCCGCGTGAACGGAGTTAGCGGCGCCGACCCGTCCCACCCCCGCCCGCCCCGCGCGAGCAGTTCCCAAAGCGGTTTGCCCTTCCCCGCGCCCTCCGCGGCCCCCGCGTGAACAGAGTTGACGGTGCCGACCCCCTCCAGAAGCTGAGATCAGGGATGCGATGCGCCGCGACCCGGCAAAGGCTGCCGCACTTCGCCTGAATCTTGGCGAAACGCTGGACGCCAATTGCAGAGATCGCCCAGGTGAACAATTCTTAAGTGTATAAATTTCAACAGCTTACAAAGGCAGAGCCCGACTGGCGCGAGCTCTGCCTTGTTGCTGGGCACGGAACGCTTGAAGGTCCCCCCACCTCCTCCGGAACCGCCACACCCAGCGACCCGCAGTGCCCCAAAAGGACCGACCCCATGGCTAGAACCACCTCCAGAGCCAGACTCGGCTGTTACCAGTGTCCCACGTCCATCGTCCACTGGTCGAGTCTGCTTCTGGAGTGTGGTATGTCGCGTATTCGTCCGAGCCGTCGCCGGCTTGAACCGTCCGCCTGCGTGCACGATGTTCGGCGTGGATTTGCACTCGAGTCCACGCTCCTCCTCCTGGTGCTGTTCGGGGCCCTGATCGGCGTCGCGACCGCTGCGATGGCCGTCTACACCCGAACCTCTGGCGTCGATCTCAAGTCGGCCCGTGTGGCGTATGCCGCGGAGGGCGCCGGCGATCAGATCATGGCGCAGCTGGACGGAGCCATGTCCGACGGGATCATCACACCGGGGGACATCACCAGCCTGAGCACTCCGGTGCTCCCAGGCTTCAGCTTCACCCAGCAGACCAACATCGTCGGCGTCCCCGTGAATCGTGTCATCACGCGCGGCGCCTTCGCTGGGCTCTACGCCCTCGAACAGCCGATGCGCGTTCGGATCGACGCCACCGACGCCACCCAGAGCCGAGCCTCGGTGGAATTGGGCGTGTCGGTGCAGTCGGTTCCGATCTTCCAGTTCGGCGTGTTCTACGACCGCGACCTGGAAATCAACAACGGTCCGCCGATGACCTTCGCCGGGTGGGTGCATTCGAACCGGCACCTGTACATGAGCTCAGCGAATGCGAACTATCTGAACCAGATCACCGCCGCCGATAGCGTCTTCTGGTCACGGAAGGATGCGGCAATCACACTCGCCGGCATCAACATCGCGAACAACGCGAGCGTACTCACTCCGCTCGATTTCGACAGCCGCAGCCACCCCGGCGCGACGTTCGTGGCGCGCAGCAATCTGCGGTTCAATGGCCGACTGAAGAGTCGCGTCAGCGGCGTTCGTCCGTTGCGCCTGCCGCTGCCTGGCGCCATGGATCCGGTGGAATTGGTCCGTCCCGCACAGGGCGGCGACACACCTGACATCGCGGCCGTGCGCATGGCGAACAAGGCCGATCTCCGGATCGTGATCAACCTCGCCAATCCGCTCACCAACATCTGCGCCGAAGCCACGTTCTTTCGCACCGCAGGTCGTACATCACTTGGTGCCTCCTGTCCGGCCGTCCTGCAGTTCGCGCGCAACGTGTTCTGGGACGGTCGCGAGATGCGCCGGCCCGACGTGCTCGAACTGGACATGGCGGCACTGCGGGCGTTCGTCAACGTGAACCCCGCCGACCGGCAGGTCAGCATCATCTACGTTGAATTCCAGGGCCGCGATACCACGATCCTGAATCGCGACTATCCGGCCATCAGGATTCGCAACGGAAGTGAGCTGCCGCTGCCACCAGCCGTCGGTGAACCGGGCGGCATGACGATCACGACCAACGCGGCGATGTATGTGCGTGGTGACTACAACACCATCAACTGGAAGCCAGCCGCATTGATCGCGGACGTTACGTCGTTCCTTTCCAATGCCTGGACTGACGGTCAATCGGCGACGTACCCCCGCCCGACCACGGCCCCGAACCGGCCCACCACCACCAGTGTCTGGGCGGCCCTCCTCGCGGGCAACTCGGAGACTCCCTGCGACGCCCGAGTCTGCGGGGGACCGCAACAGTACGGCGGTGGCCTCGAAAACTTCCCGCGCTTCCTGGAAAACTGGAGCGGCGTGGCGTTCAACTACACCGGATCGCTCGTCTCATTGTTTGTGAGCCGACAGTCGGGCCGGGTCTGGGGGCACAACCTGAACACCGGCGGCAACAACTACTACAGCCCGCCAAACCGGAACTGGAGCTTCGAGACCCGCTTCCAGAACCCGATGCTGCTGCCACCCGGCACGCCACGCCTCGGCTCCGTGCTGCAGATCTCCTACCGGAACGTGTTCTGATGTCGCGCCGCGGAACCTCTCTGGTGGAAATGCTCACCGTGCTGGTGGTGCTCGGCGTCATGACGTCGATCGCTGCACCACGCCTGCGGCCCTCGCCGCACGGCCAGGTGGAGCAGAACACGCGCCTTCTGGCACAGGATCTCGACCTGGCACGCACGCAGGCATACGCATCACGCGCGCTGGTTCGCGTGGTGGTGGGCGACACTATCTGGCAGTCGTTTCTCGATCACAACCGTGACACCGTGATCGCGGAGAACGCCACCGAACGCACCGCCTTCGGCACCATGAACTCGAGAATCCTCGACAAGAATGTGGTGTTCGGTCGTGGCAGCGTGCCCCGCATTCCGCCCGACACCGGTGCGCCGCCACCTCTCGGTGTACGGCGGATTCAGTTTGGACCGCGCGGTATCACAGATCCCTTCGGCACCAGCACCACGCTGTACCTCACGTATAACAGCGACAACACCGCGGTCAGTGCTGTCGAAATCAACCCTGCTGCCAACGTGCGGGTCTGGCGTTGGGTGGATGGTGCATGGCAATGAGATACGCCCTGAGAAACAACGCTGCGAATGCTCCTCAGTCGCGTGCCGCTGGAGCGAAGCGCCCGGGCTTTGCACTGCTGTCGCTGATGGTCGCCGTCGTGCTGCTGGCCACCGGAGTGATGGCCATCGGCGCCGCGAACACCGCTCGTCTTCGGTCGCAAACCAGCTCGACGGCTCGCAGTGCCGGCCTGAACGTCGCGCGCACATATCTCGAGAATGTCCGCGGGCGCGATCCGTGGAGCCTCGCCACCGAGTCGATGGCGCGGGTTGACGGAACCGGCGCGGTAAACCCGAACGGCGAGTTTCTGCGAAAACTCAACGTGACCATCGTTCAGACGAACCTGTTGGCAATCGAGGTCGTCGTTGTCGGTACGCGGCTGTCAGCCCCGATCCGACTGGTGACGAACGTCTATCGCGGCGGCACGATCGTGGTG
>JANPFJ010000052.1:0-10513 GCA_031423355.1 Gemmatimonadaceae bacterium
GACTCGAGCGCGAAGTACTTCCGCCTCGCGGCGGCCGAGCAGGCGGCACTGGGCGATGGACCTGGTCGCGCCGGATCGCTTCAGTGGCTCGGCGCCACGTTGAAACAATCAGGCCGCTATTCAGCGGCGCGGCGTGCCTATGGCGAGGCGTTGTCGGAGAGTGAACGCAGTCGCAATCGCTCAGCGCGCGCCTGGACCTTGCTCGGTCAGGGGCAGATTGCGATCGACCTTGGAGATGACGCAGCCGGAGTGCCCAACCTGGTGCGTGCGTCCACCGAGTTCCGTGAGCTCGGAGATCAGATCGGCTTTCAGAATACCCAGCTCTCGCTGCTGCAGATACGCCTGCGACGCGGCGATACGCTCGGCGTGGCCGCCGCCTGGCCTGGAACCGAAGCGACCTTGGTGAAGCTCGGCGACCGTCTGGCGCGGCAGCGCAGCCTGCTGATCCAGATCGATCTCGCCCGCACGCGCGGTGATCGCGCTGGTGCACGGGGGTTGGCCGAAGAGCTGTTTGCGCAATTCGAACGCGACAAGCAAGGCACCGGCGTGTCGTATGCCTTCCTGCGCGGTGTGACGGCGCTCGAAGCGGGCGACCTCGACGCTGCCGCCAGGCAATTCGTCGTGCCGGATCGCAAGGTGCGTGGCAGTATGCGTGGATACGTGTTGCTGGCGCGTGCAGCCGAAATCGCAGCGCGCCGCGGCGACCTCGAATTGGCGGAGCGGCTCCTGCGCGAGGCGCATGTCGCCTTCGCCGAGTTCCGAGCCACGCTGACCGAACCGGAACTGCGGCAGACGGCGTTCCGTGGTTACGGACTCGATCAGGTGGACCCGGATCTCGGTGTGGCGACCGTCATTCATGCACTCGCCACGGGTGGGCGCGCCTCAGCGGCGTTCGGGCTGGCCGCTGAACGCCGGGCCCGTGAATTGACCGATGCGTTGATGCGTGCCGCCGCGCTCAGTGAGCGCACCGTACTGCCGAACATCGCTCGCGCGCGCGCCGCGGAAACGATCGGCAGCGACTCCGCGGTGCGTTCGGTGCTCGCACCGTCGGAAGCGATGCTCTTCTACGTCACCGGCGAACGGCAGGAGCCAACCACGGTCTTCGTCGTTACGCGTCAGCGGGTCAGTGCCGCCACGGTCGTCAGCGGCGACTCGCTCAAGCCGCTCGTGTCACGTCTGCGTCGCGTGCTCGAGGCAGGCAACGGAGCCGAGGCGCTTCGTCGCGAGCTCGGCGCGTCGGTCCTCGGCCCGGCGTTGCCCTTGCTGCCGGTTGGCATCACCCGACTGCTGATTGCCGGCGATGGTCCGATTCAGGCGATTCCCTTCGACGTGCTCCGACTCCGCGACGGTCGCACCGTCCTCGACACGTACGACGTCGCATTGCTCGCGTCGCCGGCCGTGCTGCCGATTCTGCGGGGTCGCGACGTGCCTCAGCGTACCGGCACGCTGGCGCTGGCCGTCGAGCAGCCTGGCCGGCCATCACCGCTCAACGGCCGTGCGATGCCGGCGTTGCGCCGCGCGAACATCGAAGTGCGCAACGTGACGTCCCAACGGCGCGGGAACCTGGTGCTGGTCGGAAACGAGGCACGGGAAGCCGCGCTGTACGACCGCACCGACGCCGTCGCCACACTGCACATCGCGGCGCACGCTGTCGTCGATCCGGTGATCGAGAGCCGCAGCGCGATCATGCTCGCCGGCGGCGGCGGTCAGGATGGCGACATGCACTCCTGGGAGATGGACGAAGTCGGCGTCTCCGCCGGACTGGTGGTGCTCTCGGCGTGCCGGACCAGTCAGGCGGACGGCGGCCGGAGTGAGGGGTTGCGCGGCTTCACCGCGCCGTTGCTGCTCGGAGGCGCGCAGGCGGTCGTGGCAACGCAGTGGGATCTGGCGGACCGTGCGGCGTCGGAGATCATGACGGAGTTCCACCGACAGCTGAATAGTGGTGCCGATGCCGGCACTGCGCTGCAGGCGGCCAAGCGGGCGCAGATGGTGCAGGGGCGGCCGCCGTCGGAATGGGCGGTGTTCCAGCTCATCGGCGATCCAGCATATCGGATCACACCGCGCCGATAAGCACACTGCGGCAGTGGGTCAGGGCGGAGTGCGGAGCGAGTCGAGTGGTGACGTGAGTACCGAGCCGTCGAGCAGCCGAGCCTCGACGGACCAGCGCAGCGACCTCGCGTCGAGCAGATTCGGTGCCAGCACGACGGTGTCGGCGGTTTCGGTGCTGAACGCGAGGTTGCCTTCGTGATCGGTGACTTCGACGCGGTAGATCACCGCCTGCGCCACCCCGTGCCACTGGAGCTGCAGACCAGTTTCGGCGCGCGACGGTGACAGCAGCTGTACCGTTGGGCGGCCGTTCGGCGCGCCGCGCACCAGATCGTCGCCCGATCGAGTCGCGACCACTGACACCACCGCGATGACCGCTGCGGCCGCCAGCGCGGGAACCCAGCGCGGGATCACCGCTGCGCGCGCCGTCGCCGGCGCGGCCGCCTCGGCGGTGCGCAACAGGTCGAAGTCACGACGGCATGGGGCACAGGTTGCCACATGCTCGAGCACCGCGAGTTGCGACGCATCACCGGTCGGTGTACCGGCTACGGCCTGCAGCGTTTCAGGCGACGGGCACTCGGCGCGCGTGGCCGGTACGCTGGCCGTCTGTGTGCGGACCAGTCGCCGCAGCGTCTCGTCGTCCATCACGACTCTCCCGAGGGCGCGAGGCCCAGTGTTGTGAGACGGGCGCGCAAGTCGGCAATGCCGCGGTGTACCAGGTTCCGGGTCCTGATGTCGTTCCATCCGAGCATCGAGGCAATCTCCTCGCGACGATAGCCGGCGAGGTGCAACTTCACCGCCGCACGACGATCCGGCGCCAGTTCGTTCACCGCGTCCATGATTCTGGCCGCCGTTTCCTGCTCTTCGAGCAAGACATCGGCTGCCGCCGTGCTGTCGTACAGGACGGTGTCCTCGATTGATTGCGACGCCGCCGCGATCATGGTTCGGCGTGACCGGACGATGTCGATCGCGGCCGAACGCGCGGCCTGATGCACGTAGGTGGCCGAGACCGTGTCCGAGCGGTCTCCGTCGCCCTGGGTGCGCCAGAGTCGCAGGCGGACCCCCTGGATCAACTCATCCATGTCCGCTTCACCAAGTCCGGCACGTCGCCCAATCGAAAGGACCATGCGGCCAAAGCGTTGAATGACAGACTCAATCGGGGATCCTGAGGGCGTCGGGCCGGGCATCTGGCGAAAAGTACTCTCCATGTGCTCTGACCAACGGACGCCAGGCCGGAAAGATCTCTCGCCGCGCCGACGCCAGGCCGGGCCGACTCGAACTCAGCAGGAAAGTCGCGCGCCAACGATTCGCATGAGTGGACGACGGGCACGAGCCGTGTTGTGGGCGCCGGCGGTCAGGTGCTGGAGCCGCTGTCAGATGGATCCAGTTCGATACGAAGTGTCTGCGCGCCTTCCCACAGGACCAGCCGCCCCAGCTCGGACAGCAGCTCATGGCCCGAGGTCAGCGTCAGCATATGGTTTCCCGCGAGCTGGCCCACTTTACTGGCGAAGTGCGTGCTGCCATAGGGAAACAGAATCTCTGATTCGCTCGCCGCCGCCTGGTAAAAGAGGATGTCGCCGCGTGAGGGGTGGCTGGTTGCGTTTTCTGGTGGAACGCCCAGATCCATCTGACCCAACGGGGCCCAGGCGGACTCGCCGCTCCAGCGCGCCTGCAACAGGCTACTCTCGAATGGCAGCGTGGCACGGAAGGCGGCGCAGGTCGCCGGTGCCGCCAGCTCCTCGAAACGCGCCGTGAAGCGCAGGGGACCGACCGAGATCAGGACCGTCGTCATGGCAGTGTGGTGGTTGATGTGAATCCATTCGCCGCGACCCTTCGGCCACGCGCGCCAGGCGCCGAGTCCTGACGGGTGGCCGCCGGGCGCGCCTGCGGCCTGACGAAACTCCGCGCGATCTCGATTGCCACGGCGACCATCGCCGAGTCGCCACCCGTCGACGCGTTCCCCGTGATTGCGACGGCAACCGCGGCCTCCGGGATCAGCACGAGTGCAGACTCGGCACCAACGGCGCTGCCGCCGTGGTAGACACCCGTCAGCGGTCGGTTGGAATCTGCCGGGTCGCGGATGATTTGGGCGCGCCACCCGAGGGCATAGCGCATGGGGTTCTCTGCACCGTTGCGAAGCAACCGTGGCGTGAACATCTCCCTGCGCGTGTTGGCGGAAACGATCGCCCCTGCGAGCATTCCCTGGCCAAACCGAATCAGGTCTGTCGGCGTGGAAAGCAGTCCGCCCCCTGGCCACTTGTAGCTGCTGTTCGTGAGTGGGGCGGTACGCACGGAGCCTGCTGCCTTCGCCGCCACGTAATCGCTGGTGCGACCGGTGATCACCTTACTGCTGTCCGGACCAGTGGCGGACATGCCATTCGGTACGAGGACCTCGTCGCGCAGCACGTCCAGGAATCGCTTCCCCGTTGCCCCCTCCACGGCGGCGCCAAGCAGCGTGTAGCCGAAGGTGCTGTAGAGAAAGCCGGCGTCGGGTTCGAACACGAGTCCATCGTCAGCAAACAGCGTGAGTGCCGACGTCAGGTCAGGAAACTCGCGGTTCAGGTACCCCTCGAACAACCACGGTCTGGTGCGTATTCGACGGTAGTGTCGAATGCCCGCTTGATGCGAGAGCAGCTGCCGACTCGTGACTGGAAACGCCTTCCTGGGAAAGTCTGGAACGTACTCGCGAACATCGTGGTCCAGATCGAGCACGCCGCGTTCTGCGAGTCGCATGAGGACGGCCGCCGTCATCGGCTTTGAAATACTCGCAACCGGAAAGCGAGAGGCCGTCGTCGCAGCCAACTTCTGCTCGATGCTCGCCCACCCCCACGCGTCGGCCCAGACCAGATCGCGACCCACGGCGATGGCGACGGACACGGCGGGGTAGTTCCGGCTCGCGCGCAGCGCCTGCAGCCGTGCCCTGCCGGCATCGATGGGCGTTGCATACGCGGCGTTCGCGATCCGCCCGCGATCGGCCGACGCCGGGGCATCTGGCGGGATCGTCAGCGTCTCGCCGACGGTGCAACCGCTCACCACGCAGAGACATGCCGGAACGAGCGCGAACAGCCTGACGCGATGAGGAAATCGCATGATCGGCTGGTCCCTGCGACAGGTGACGCGTCGCGGTTGGGGTGATCGATCCGTGCTGCATTCGCCAGACACCGGCGACGACGCGTCACGGCGCTCATCGGTGACGGATGTCTATGAACCGTAATGACAAATCGCGTGGAGCGCTGGCTCGACTCGGCGCCGCCGCAGCTCGCTGCGCTCGCGCGGGTTGCGTTCACGCGCAACCCGCACGTTCGCGCCAGCGAGCCAGTGCTGCGAACGCGATTGCGTCCGTCGCCTTGCTGTCGCTGCGGGACCTCGCGACTACTGCATCGGTTCCCGATGTGCCACCGTGTCGGTGTGCTGCTGAAAAGCGATGGCCTTGCCGTCCTGAAACGTCCAGACATGCGCAAATGGCGCGGTGAAACTCTTGCCTGTTGCCTTGAACGTGCCGCTGTAATTGCCGAGCGCGACAACCATGTCACCCTCCGCTACGTACTGGTGCGGGATGGCCGCGAATCCATCCCACTCGCCGCCCAGCTTCATGAACACGTTCGCCAGCACTTCCATCGGACCGTGCGAGACGCCGCCATACGGTCCGCCGGCCGCTTCGACCCATCGAATATCACTCGCCAACCCACCCAGCACCGTTGGTACGTCGCCCTTGGCGAATGCGTCGTACAGGTTGCGCGCCGTCGTTGTGTTCGGATTCATCGTTCTCCAGGGAGTCGTTAGCACAGCGTCGCCGCAGCCGACATGTGCTGCTGCGGTCGTCTCGAGACTGCACGATACGTCAACGCGCAGCCGCGCGGGAGCAGCGCTGGCGAGGGCGCGCATCGCAGGACGCACCCAGGCAGGCCCCTCTACCAACCCGCCGCCTTTGACGTCTCTCGTGCACCGCCGTAGGCTTTCCATATTGCAGAACTCAGGTCATCCGCTGGGCACCACTCGGCGGCGGTATCGCACCTGAACACCCAGAGGAAGACATGCTCCGAACGCTCCGCACGCTGCTCCTGACGGTTCTGGCATTCTGTGCTGCGGCCGCTCCACGTGCCGCCGCCCAGCAACCCGCACCCGGCATCCCATCGTCGGCCTTCAGCCAGCTCCACTGGCGCACCATCGGCCCCGAAGGCAATCGATTCACCGCGGCCGCCGGCATCCCCGGTGATCCGCTCACCTACTATGTCGGGGCTGCGTCCGGTGGTGTCTGGAAGACCGTCGACGGTGGCGTGAACTGGAAGCCGATCTTCGATGGTCAGTCCGTGTCGTCGATCGGCTCGTTGGCCGTGTCTCGCTCCGATCCGAACGTGGTCTGGGCCGGCACCGGCGAAGCGCACATCCGCAGTCATATCTCGGTCGGTCAGGGAATCTACAAGTCGGTCGATGCCGGCAAGACGTGGACGCTGATGGGCCTCGAGAAGACGGGCCGCATCGCGCGCGTGTTGGTGCACCCGACCAACCCCGATGTCGTGATGGCCTGCGCGCTGGGGCACGCCTACGGCCCGCAACCGGAGCGCGGCGTGTTCCGCACCACCGATGGCGGCACCACCTGGACGAAGGTGTTGTTCGTGGACGAGAACACGGGCTGCTCCGATCTGCTGATGGATCCGAAGAACCCGCGCGTGCTCTTCGCGGGCATGTGGCAAATCGAAATTCACACCTATGGCCGCACCAGCGGCGGCCCGGGTGGTGGACTGTTCATTTCGCGCGACGGTGGCGTGACCTGGGCGCGTCAGGTTGGCCACGGCCTGCCGACGAAGCCGGTCGGCAAGGTCGCACTCGGCATCTCGACCTCGAATCCCGATCGTGTGTTCGCGATGATCGAAACCGGCGACGGACTGCCATGGGAAGGACGCGAAACGGAGAGCGGGCAGCTCTGGCGGTCCGAGGATGGCGGCGGCAACTGGGCGCTGGTGAGCCGTGATCGCAACGTGATGGGACGCGCGCACTACTACTCACGGATGGTGGTCGCGCCCGATGATCCGGACGAGGCGTACTTCCTCACCGCGTCGTTCTCGAAGACCATCGACGGCGGTGCGACGGTCAATGTGCTGCAGCGCAACGAAGCGCCCGGCGGTGATCACCACGATATGTGGATCGATCCGACCCAGCCTGCGCGCATGATCGTAGCGCACGATCAGGGACTCTCGATTTCGCAGAACCGCGGCAAGACCTGGTTCCGCCAGCGCCTACTCAATGCGCAGATCTATCACGTCACGGTGGACAACGAGATCCCGTACAACGTCCTCGGTAACAAGCAGGACGAGCCGTCGTACCGTGGGCCGTCGAACAGTCGCGTTCAGGGCTTTGGTGGTGACGCCGGCATCTCGCGCGGCATGTGGCACTCGGTGGGTGGTGGTGAAAGCGGCTGGGCCACGCCTGATCCGACCAACTCGAAGCTGATCTGGTCGACCGCATCGGGCTCCGGTATGGTCGGCGGCATCGTGGTGCGGTTCGAGGAAGATCGCCGGCAGTTCCGAAACGTCGAAGTCTGGCCGCAGCAGTCGAACGGCCCAGCCAGCGGCGTGAAGTACCGCTTCGTGTGGGACGCGCCGCTGCTGATCTCGCCGCATGATCACAACACGCTCTACACCGGCAGTCAGCATGTGCACCGCACGCAGGATGGCGGTCAGAGCTGGCAGGTGATCTCGCCTGATCTGACGTTGAATGACCGTAGCCGCATGGGCAGTTCCGGTGGACTGACCCCGGACAACATTGGTGTCGAGTACGCCGGCGTGGTGTATGGGCTGGCCGAGTCCCCGCTGGCGAAAGGGACGATCTGGGCCGGGACGAATGACGGGCAGGTGCAGCTCACCCGCGACAACGGCGCTACCTGGACGAACCTGACGAAGAACATCGTCGGGCTGCCGGCGTGGGGCTCGGTGCGCAGCATCGTGGCGTCGAAGTACGACGCCGCCACGGCGTATCTGACGGTGGACTTCCACCAGATGAACAATCGTGACCCGTTCATTTATCGTACCACCGACTACGGCCGCACCTGGAAGCTGATCGTCACTGGCATTCCGAAGAGCATGCTCAGTTATGCGCGCATCATCATCGAGGATCCGGTGCGTCGTGGCCTGCTGTATGCCGGTACGGAGAATGCCATCTATGTGTCGTTCGATGCCGGTGAGCTCTGGCAGCCGTTGCAGAACGACCTGCCCGCCTCGCCGGTGTCAGGGATTGTCGTGCAGGAGCATTTCAACGATCTGGTGATTTCCACCTATGGTCGCGGCTTCTGGATCATGGATGACATTACGCCGCTGCGGAACATGACGCCGGCGGTGCTGGCGTCGGATGCACATCTGTTCCCGGTTCGCAATGCGTATCGGTTCCGGCCGATCACCGCACCATCCACGACCTACGATGATCCAACCACGGGGGAGAATCCGAAGTACGGTGCGTCGATCAACTACTACCTCAAGGCGCCGGTCACTGGCGGCGTGAAGGTCACGATTCTCGACGAGAAGGGCGCAGTCGTGCGATCGTTCAACGGCACCAACGCGGCAGGCGTGAACCGGCAGTACTGGGATCTGCGTTACGAGCCGTCGATGGAAGTGCGGCTGCTGACGAGCCCACTGTACGCAGACCACATCATTCCCGGCCCGACCGGCCGTGTCGCGCCTGGGACGAGTCGATTGAGTGTGCTGGCCCCGCCGGGCAAGTACACCGTCCGGATCAAGGCCGGCAGCGTTGAACAATCACAACCGCTGGTGGTGCTGAAGGATCCGAATTCCTCAGGTACCGATGCCGAGATCGGGGAGCAGACGCGCCTGGCGCTGTCGATCTACAAGGATCTGAACGAGGCGGCCGATGCGGTGCATCGTGTGGAATCGGCACGGGTGCAGATCGAAGGGATCATTCGTGCGGTGAATGATTCCACGGTGAAGCGCGCCGCACAGGCTCTTGGTGCGCAGCTCGTCGATCTCGAGATGAACCTCGTCGATGTGCGCCAGACGGGCACCGGCCAGGATGGTGTGCGATTCGAATCGAAGCTGATCGCGAAACTCGGTTACCTGGCGAATGGTCTCTCGAACAGTGACTACAAGCCGACCACGCAGCACGGCGAAGTGCAGGGGATTCTGAATACGGAACTGAAGGCGAGTCTGACGGCGCTGGATGGTCTGTTCAACAAGGAGCTGGCGGCGTTCAATGAGCTGCTCAAGCAGCGGGGTGTGGCGAATGTGTCGGTGCGGCCGAGGGGGCCGGTGTTCTGACGAGGGTGCAGAATAGCTCTCGACGTGTGCCGGGTCGGGATCGAATACTGAAGGGCCCGCGTGCGTCCGCCGCACGCGGGTTGGCGCCATGCGATCATCCGTCACGGCCTGCCGCCAGATCCTTCAGCCAGCGTAGCAGTACGAGCAGCCCTTCTCCTGCGCGTGTGCCAATGCGAACACGCCTGACGGCACCGCCTTCACGCCGGGCAGCAGGTTGGCCATGAACTCCGACTTGGCCTGCTCCGGTGCTACGCCGACTTGCGCACCAGCCATTCCGGCGACGACGCCCAGTGCCACGCCGCACGCGACCATGAACACGCCGCGTGCCTGAAGTTTGTCGATCGCGGAATCTGCAAACATCAGGTCGCCGGTCTGGCTCCTGAAGAAGATGTTGCGCTTCGCCGCCGCCTTCGTTTGCGGGTCGATCACATTCACCATCGCGCCAATCGGGTACTTGGCCCAGATGCTGTCGTTGAGAGCCATCACGGCACTGAAGTGCCTGGCTCCGATCACGGCCGAGAAATCCGACTCCTTCTCGCCGTATGCGGCGGCGGCGCTGCTGAGCCAGTTCATCACATAGACGAGCACCCAACCGCCGGTTGCACTCGTCGCGTCGAAGTACATCTTGTGCTTGCCGGACAGCGGTCCGAGCCAGGGGTCGGGCGAGGACGACGCGAGTGTTGCGGAGCGCGTCGCCGTGCCGGTCGTCGCGAACGCCAGCGCCCCGGCGCCAGCCATGGCGAGGAATTCGCGGCGCTGCTCGAGCAGTGGATCGATGGACATATGGGTCTCCCGTTCACGCACGTGATGTGAGTGCACGATCACCTGGCAGTGCGTTCGCGACTATCCGCGGCGATCGCGGCAGCACGATACCGCTTCACACGACAGTTGAGCAATAGGTTCGGATGACGTGTTCGTGCTGGCCCGCTGGTTGCGCGTACGGCAGCGCTCGTTCGACGGACGAGTCCAGGCATTCTCTACAGCCTCGACGCTCGCTTCTGCTGTGAGCGGACCGCGTGAGGCCGAGCCCGCCGCTGCTGGTGGGTCCGTTCGTCCGCAGCAAGCATCGTGAGGCCGGCGCCTCGCGGATGGTTCCTCGAAACATCTCGTCGTGCGCCGGGATGGTGACGGTCCGTGCCGTGTCGGGCGCATGCTCGGCGCTCTCGGTCCAGGAGCGCGAATGACCGACGCGGCACTGACGG
>JANPFJ010000053.1:0-58875 GCA_031423355.1 Gemmatimonadaceae bacterium
TCGAACATCTTCGACACCCGCTCCACGTCCCGTTCGCGGAAGAAGAACCAGATCGATGCGGTGGCCGGTACCACGTTCGGCTGGTCGCCACCATCGGTGATCACATAGTGCGATCGCGTCGCCAGTTCCATGTGCTCGCGATGGTACTCCCACGCATTGGCCATCGCCATCACCGCATCGAGCGCACTCCGGCCACGCCACGGCGCGCCAGCCGCATGTGACGCGGTGCCGCTGAACTTGAATTGCGCCGAGATCAATGCCAGCGCCGACTCATCGCCCCACGCCACGCCGAATTCGTCGCTCACATGCGCAAAGAGGTTCGCATCGACATTCTTGAACACACCGGCCCGCACGAGGTACGCCTTGCTCGCCAGCTGCTCCTCGGCCACCCCGGGCCAGAGCACGATGGTGCCGGACATCTTCTCGCGCGTCATGATGTCCTTCACCGCCAGCGCGGCGATGATGTTGAGCGGTACGCCGCTGTTGTGCCCTTCGCCATGCCCGGGCGCGCCGGTGACCATCGGTGTGCGGCCGGCGGTCCCCGGAAACTGGTTCGCCTGCGGAATGCCATCGATGTCGGAACCGAGCGCAATGACCGGCGACCCACTGCCCCACTTGGCGACCCAGGCGGTCGGCATGCCGGCCACGCCGCGCTCGACGGTGAACCCATTCTGTTCGAGCACGCCGGTCAGGTACTTCGACGTCTCGACCTCCTGCATGCCGAGTTCGCCGAACGAGAAGACCTGGTCCACCATCTGCTGCGCGAGCTTGGCGCGGCCGTCGATGGCGCGCGCCAGTTCGGCCTTCAGTGCGTCGATGCGGGCGTCGGTGCGGCCCTGAGCGCCGAGGAGTGCGGGGACGAGGGCACAGCCGGTGAGAAGCAGTCGGGTGGCGCGCATTGCGGGTCGGCGTTGGGGGTGGGGTGGGGTGGGGCGGAAGCGACTGCTACTAGAGATAGAGCCGACACCACGATTCCGCACCGCCTCCGGTCGCCACGACAGTCCGATGGGCCGCTCTTCCCGCCCGATCCCGTGTCACGCGGTCGGCGACGTCACCCATCGCCCCCCTGAGCGCGGCGCCTTCCGCTGCCCTGCCGCTGTGCGCATTCTGCGTCTCTCCGACCTGAGCACGGTAGATCCGGGCGACAATGCGACTCCCTCCTTCGCTTCTGACACTGAGCGTGGCGCTGACACTGGCAGCGCCAGTGCTGGCGCAGCCTGCCGCGCCGCGATCGCCGCCGGCAGACACGGCATCCACCATCCCGTACTTCCCACTCGGCGACAGCCCATCCGCGCTTCGAGGTCCGGCACGAGCCGGGATGTACCTCTCGGCCGTTGGCCGACGCGCGATTGCCATGGGCACCGAAGATGGCCGCTTCGAACTCTGGTCCTGGCCGATCAAGTGGCTGCACGACTTCGAACTGTCGTTCCGCGTGCCGAAATACACGGAACCGATTGCCGGTCACACCATCGCGACGTCGATCACCGAACGTGCTGAAGGTGTGACGATCGAATACACCTACGAGCAGTTCACCGTCAAGCAGCACATCTTCGTGCCGCTCGACAAACCAGCGGTCATAATGCTGCTGGAGGTGGACGCGATCCGTCCGATCGACATCATCGCGCGCTTCACCCCCGATGTGCACTTCATGTGGCCCGCCGGTCTGGGCGGCCAGTACCTCGTCTGGAACCAGGCGGCGAAAGCCTTCCTGTTCTCCGAATCGAAACGGCGCGTAAACGCCTTCCTCGGATCACCCGCCATCACACAGGCCTCCGACGTGCCGGCGCACATGCTCGCGGCGGCACCGCCACAGTTCGTGCTGGGCGTGGGCGGCAGCGGCGAGCGATACACGGCACCTCGGCTCGGGGAACCGCCGGGCGGCAACATCAATACACACGTCGCCTACATCCCCATCGTGCTCGCCGGTGGCGCCATGTCGCGCGACTCGGCGCTGGCACTGTATCAGGCCCTGCTGGCTCCCGGCGCTGCGGAGCGAGAATGGCGACTGCGCAACGATCACGCATCGGCGATTGCCAGCTCACAGCTCTCGGTGCGTACGCCCGAGCCATTGCTGGATCGCGCCGTTGAATACGCCAAGATCAACCTCGACGAGTCGATGGTGTGCAACCCGGACCTCGGTTGCGGACTGGTGGCTGGCTACGGGCTGAGCGGTGCTGCCAGCGACCGACCCGGATTCGGGTGGTTCTTCGGTGGTGACGCGGCGATCAACTCTTTCGCGATGAGTGGTACGGGACAGTCGGCGCTGGTGCGCGATGGCGTCCTGCGATTCTTCGCGAAGTACCAGCGTGCCGACGGCAAGATCACCCACGAGATCTCGCAGTCGGCCGGCCACGTGGATTGGTTCAGCTATCCCTACGCCTTCTACCACGGTGACACGAGCCCATTCTGGATCCTCGCCTTCAGCGAGTACTGGCGCCAGACCGGTGACGATGCACTGCTGCGCGAACTGTGGCCGAAACTGAAGAAAGCGTATCAGTGGTCGCTGGCAACCGACAGGAACGGCGATGGCCTGATGGAGAATCCGTCGGCCGGCGCCGGTGCGCTGGAACTCGGCGACCTCCAGGTCGGCATTCTCTCCGACATCTACATGAGCGGAGTCTGGGCCGCGGCGCTCGATCGTGTGGCGCGGATGGCCGAGGTGATGGGTGAACGCGCGATCGCCGCTCAGGCGCGACAGGTGCGTGCCAAGGCCCTGGCGACGCTCGAGGCGAAGTTCTGGATACCGGCGCTTGGACAGTACGCGTTTGCACTGCTCGAGGATGGCAGCGTCAACCCGAATGTCACCGCCTGGGCGGCCACGGCCATGGCATTCGGCGTGCTCGATCAGACGCGCGGCGCTGAGATGGCGACGAAGCTCGCGTCGTCCAACGTGATGACCGACTGGGGCGCGCGGCCGCTCAGCGCCGCCAGCACGCAGTTCGACCCACTGCACTACAACAACGGCGCCGTCTGGCCCTTCGTCACCGGCTTCACGTCGCTGGCGCAGTACACCTATCACAACCAGAACGCGGGCAAGTTCGCACTCGATGCGATTGCGCGGACCGGCTTCGACTTCGCGCGCGGACGGAACCCGGAGGTCTTGTCAGGACGGCTGTACAAGCCGCTCGACACGGCCGTGCCGCAGCAGTTCTTCGCCACATCGATGGTACTGACACCGCTCATCCGCGGGTTGCTCGGCATCGACGTGGACGCGCCGCGACGAAAGCTCACGATCGCGCCCCATCTGCCGCCTGACTGGGATTCGGTTTTTGTCGCGAACGTTCCACTGGGTAACGACAAGATCGGGTTCAGCATCATTCGCGAAGGTGGTGCACTGACACTGCGGCTCTCCGAGAGTCCACCGCCGCCGTACGACATGACCCGAGGGCTGAAGCCGCTCTCGTCGCCGGTGGAGGTCGAGTTCTCTCCAGCGCTGCCGCTCGGTGCCACGGTCGCCCTCCCGGCCGCTGACGTGACACGCAGCGCGGGTGACATGCACGGCACCGTTCGTGCCCGCTTCAGCGACGTCACTGCTGAGCTGCGCGTGTCATACTCGGGCGGATGGTCGATACTCCAGACGGACCGTTCCGGCACGCGCATCGGAGCGCGGTCGCACAAGCCTCGCGTGGTCAGCGAGCGTCTCGTTGACGGGACGTATCTGGTGACGGTGGAAGGTCGGGCCGGCGAGCAGGGTAGCTTCACACTCATGCCACCTGATGCAACGATGACGGCACGCGTGGTGGTGCAGGCCACCAATGGTGCAACTGCGCGGATCACCCCGGTCCCTGGCCGGACTGCGCGGCGGATGGTGTCGGTGGGCTTCCCCGCGACTGGCGCCAATGCCGACGGCTACACCACCAGCGCACTGTCCTTCACACTGGGTGCACCATGACGTCACGTCGCGCACTCAGGGCCACCGCACTGTGCGCCGGTATGTCTCTCCTCGTCCTGCAGGGCTCCTGCACGGCAGCCGAGAAGGCTCCGGCGGTGACGGTTCCAGCCCTGCGCGTCACGATCACACACTATGGAGTGCTCCCATCGGGCGACTCGGTCTCGGCCTATACACTGACCAACGCCAGCGGTATCGAACTTCGCGCGATCAACTATGGTGGCATCGTCACGTCGCTGCGCACACCCGACCGCGCCGGCGTGCTGGCCGACATCGTCCTCGGTTATGATTCACTCGCCGGGTACCTGAAAACGACCCCGTACTTCGGCGCCATCGTTGGCCGCTACGGCAACCGGATTGCCAAGGGGCGATTCACGCTCGACGGCGCGACGTACACCCTCGCCGTCAACAATGGAGTGAATGCGCTGCACGGCGGCCTGGTTGGCTTCGACAAGGTGCTCTGGCGCGCCGAACCGTGGGACAGCACGGGCAAGGTGGGCGTCGTGTTCAGGTACGTGAGCAAGGATGGCGAGGAAGGGTATCCGGGCACCGTCACTGCACGCGTGACGTACACGCTGACCGACGCGAATGAATTCGCCATCGAGTACCACGCCAGCACCGACAAGGCCACGCCGATCAACCTGACCCAGCACACGTATTTCAATCTGGCGGGTGACGGAAGTGGCACGATTCTCGACCAGCGGATAGCGATCGATGCCGATGCGTTCACGCCGGTGGACAGCACGCTGATTCCCACGGGCCTGCTGCAGCCGGTGCAAGGCACACCGTTCGACTTCCGCAAAGCCACCATGATCGGGGCGCGGATCAACGAACCAGACGAGCAGTTGATCCGTGGCGGCGGCTATGACCACAATTTTGTGCTCACGCGTACCGGTGACGGCCTGGTGCACGCTGCGCGTGTGGTGGATACCGTCAGCGGCCGTACGCTGGATGTCGCGACGACCGAGCCGGGCATCCAGTTCTACAGCGGCAACTTTCTCGACGGCACGATTGTCGGCAAATCCGGGCATGTCTACCAGCGTCGCGCTGGCTTCTGCCTCGAGACACAACACTTCCCCGACTCGCCGAATCGGCCGTCGTTCCCATCGACGATCCTGCGACCCGGTGCCGAGTATCGTTCGCGCACGGTCTACACGTTTGGCGTGCTGAAGGCGCGCGAATAGTGCGATGCCGTATTCGCGTCGCCGCGGCATCAGCCGCCGGGCGCGATACACTGCGGTACACATACCGTGCAGGTGGCGTGTGCCGTGACGCTGCAGGTCAGTGATCGACCGTCGCGGGAACATAGACCGGCTCGATGTTCTCGTAGTACAGGCCAAGGAACTGCCCGCGCGCGAGTTTGGGCAGATCGAGCTGGAACCTGTATGCCCTGTCCGGCAGGAGCCCCGAGATGTCGGCATAGAAGCCGGTGAACGCACTGCGCTCAGTCTGGATCGAGGTGTACGCCTTCCGGAACTCGATCGGCCGGCCATCGATGGTCAGGCGCGCATCCCATCGATCGTCGGCGCTGACGATCGGCGCCCACAGCAGCAGCCGCTCGGACGCCAGCCAGGTGGTGCGATAGTCGTCCGCGGTCCACGGAATCGGCCAGGCCGCGCGGCGTGCCCGGAGTTGCGTGAAGGTGTTCCGCGGGATGACGAACTCGCCCGCGACACGTCCGCCCGCGAACGTCGAGTCCCACCAGACGACAGGCTGCATCCGGCTGAGTGCCAGCGGACCGAACTGCGCCGACATCGCGATGAGGCCACCGTGTCGGCTGAAATGCGATGCGAGCCTGCCGTTCACGCGCACTGCCGCAACCCGCGCTGACCCCTGTACGCGTACCGCGATCGTGCCACCGCCGCCCAGTTCTCCCACGACACTGTCGATCACCAGCGTGTCGCGAACGAGTCGCGCGACGCCGGTGCCGAGCATCACAACAGGGGTCGTGATCGCCGGGTTGACCCGCGAGACGCGAAGTACCAGGGCCGAGCCGCCGGTCAACTGCACGCTGAGCGTATCCCCCTGTCTCCAATAGCGGTTCGGTCGCACGGCGTACGCCCGTCCCCGGAGCGGATGCACTTCATGGATGGCAAAGTGTCCCGACGACGTGAGCCCGATCGACGCGTCCAGTAGGACGCGGGCGGCGAGTCGGCGCGGGTCCGGATTGAAGAGGAAGACGTAGCCGCTGTCACCGTCGATCATCGCCGTGCCGTCCACCTTGCCCAGCGCAGGCTGTCCAAGGACATGCCGGGTGCGACGCAGCAACTCCTTGTGCGCAGTGCCCCACTCCAGCCAGCCACGCAGCCAGGCACGATCCACCTCACCGAAGTTCGCGTGCTCGGCTGAATCGCGTGCAGGCAGCATGTTGATCACGTTGTTCCAGCCGCCCACTGCGATCGAGCTCAGGACGGAGTACTTCCAGCCCAGATAGTCCCAGTCCCGGGCACGGAACGGCAGGATCACCTTGCCGCGATCGGCCGTAATCTCCTCCGGCATGTCGTCGGTTTCGTCCAGGCGCGGCGTCTGGTGCGTCATGAACCCAGGCACCAGTTCGTTCGGTGTGAATTCGTAGTACCGATAGCGATAGGCGGTGTACCGCTCGCGATTGGCCGAAACGCGATCGAAGTGCAGATCAGGGAACGGTGTGAAGCTTTTCGGCTGCTCGTCGTGGAAGGTGGGATGGGGATAGCTGCCGGCCAGATAACTCCACGGCCCGTAGAGATGGTGCGCCTGACGCCCATCGATCACGATATCCGGCGCCCGCCTCCGCAACTCCTCCATCACCCGCCGCCAGCCATGCCACTGTGCATAGCGACTGGTCCCCTCGTACGTGAGGAAGGTGTGGTCGAAGGAGAACCCCGCGACGCCCGTCCGCTCCTTGAACGCCAGCAGTTCGTCGATCAGCCAGTCTTGCAGTGCGCGATTGCCAAGATTGGCAGCCTTCCGATTCGGATCCCGACGTGACGCGACCAGCCACGCCGGATTCTGTACGAAGGGGACCACCGGATACACATACGCCAGCAGCTTCAGTTTCCGGTCCCGCGCCGCATCCAGCATGATCTGCACGCTCGGCGGGATCTCGCTCGTCCGCGGATCCCATGCACCGCGGCGGATCTTCTGCCCAAGTCCAAGCCAGAGCACATGCTCCCAACTCCACTCGTCCACGCTCTCCTCGCGGCGTGAGAGGGCGGAGTTGGATGGAGCATAGAGCACGTATTGCGCACCGACCGCCGCGGCCTGATCAAAGAGTCGCATGTATTCCGAACGACCGGCGGCAGTCCCGACGTCGATCTGATAGTCGTTCGCGCACCACCCGACGAAGACGTTGAGCGGCGCCTTTGGCTCGTAGAGAAAGCTGGCGCGGACCATCTTCGTGAAGGCTGTGACCTCGGCATCATCCAGTCCGGGCGTTCCATTTTCGAGTGTGCGCCATTCGGGCGTCATCTCGGCAGGAATGGCATGACCGGACAATCGCAAGGGCGCGAGCATTCCCCGGTCGGTGACGAACGCGCCGTCTCCGGCGCTCCACTCCATGTCGGGCGAATACGACATCCGCACCAACCGGCCGCGATTGGTCACCTGCAGGAACGGATTCTGCGCCACCATCAGCAGTGAACGCCGATCACGGAAACGCAGCGCCGCACCGTACTCCATGGTGCCAAGATCCGGATTCGGACTCTTCGGGTGGAACGCACTCACCGGCGATTCCGCCAGCATCGTGTGGAAGAGCACCACTTCGCCGACGCGGAAGCGGCGGGCCGTCAGCGATGTGATGCTGATCTGCTTGCTGACGAATCCCCAGCCGGGCTTCAGCGCATACATCACATCCAGCCGCCAGGTGCCGGCGCTGTATCGATAGATCACGCTGTCCGTGGTCACGCGCCGCGTCGGCGTGCCGAGGGTACGACTTTCGATGCGTTGCGCGCCGAGCGTGAGCGAGATGTCGTCGCGCCTGAACTGGAAGGTGCGGCCATCAGCGCGGGCCGTGACGGACCGCATGCCGCGCACACCGAATTCCGCGATCAACTCCGTGTTGGCCAAGGATTGGCCCCCCGCCGCTTGCACCGCCAGCAGCAGCGGGAGCAGCCTCACTCCAATGCGCCGTAGTGACTGCATGACGGGTCCGGTCGACGTTGCGTCGTGAATCCGCAGGTTCAGCGCCCGCGTCGCAGCGCTGTCCAGCGGGCCAGACACCGCCGCGCCGTCTCGAACTCCGAGAACCGACTGCCTTCCTGCTCCATCAGGTAGAACTCCACGCCCCCCACCGACTCGAGCGCCGCCATCAACGGCTTCCACGGCGCGACACCCTCGCCGAACAGCACCCGGTATCCCTTCTCGGCTGACTCCTCGCCGGGTGCCCAGTCCTTCAGATGCACGCTGCGAATCCGGCCAGGATTCGCCTTCACCCACGCCACCGGGTCGGCGCCAGCCTTGACGCAGGTGCCGACATCGAGCTGCAACACGAAGTCCGCGGGCGTTCCCGCCGCGAGCACGTCCATGACGCGCTGGCCACTCGACAGTGCAGCCCACTCGGCATCGTGATTGTGAAATCCTGCCAGCAGTCCATGCGGCCGCAGGCCCTCCGACGCAGTCGTGAGCTGCCCGGCCAGTCGCTTCCACTCGTCCTCTGCGCCGTTCTCGAACGGCGGCGACGCCAGCACGATATGCCGGGCACCGAGAATCTGGTTGATCTCGATCGCTTTCGTCATCGTGTCGCCTGAAGTCAGCGCAGCGAATCCGTTGTGCGTCGAGTAGCAGCGCAGCCCGAGATCGTCGAGCATCGTGCGCACCTCCTTCGCGTAGGGCAATGTCCAGCTGAGGTACGGCGAGTAGAATTCGACCACCTGATATCCATACCGCCGCACGGTAGCGAGTGTGTTCGGCAGATCGCGCGCGAGTTCCTTGCGCACGGCGTAGAGTTCGATGCCGATCGGATACCGCTTCACTGGCGCCGGCGGCGCTGCGACCGTTGCAATCCGCGACAGCTCCGCGTCTGCCAGCAGTGGTGCGCCGGACAACATCGCGGCCGCACCGGTGCGGGCAAGGAAGTCGCGACGTGAGAGCGATGTCTCTGGCTTCAGTGAGGACATGATCGGACCTGAAAGTGGAGGAAACGACCCAGCCGCCTGACAGTGCGTCAGCGGTGCAACGGGGAGTTACGGCTTCAACGTGGCGGCGTAGGCAGCCACAGCAATCATGTCGTTGAGCGAGAGCGCCGTCGAGACCGGGCCCATCGGCGCTCCCGACAGACCCGCGCGGACTCCTGTCTTGAAACCGACCAGCTGTCGTACCAGATAGCCAGGCGAGCGACCGGCGAGCGGCGGAATCAGTCCGGCACCCCTGAGCTGCGGCCCATGGCAGCCCGTACACGACAGCAATCCCGGCGCCACCGGTGACGCAACCAGCGCACGTCCGCGAGCCACGCTGCCGACCGGCACGTACGCGATGTACTCCGCTGACGGGTCGCGATGCTCGTGCCGGATGAAGTCGACCGGAACCTCCAGCAGTCGTCCGTCGAGCGACTCCGTGTCGCGACCGGGCGCATACCGGAACGTGCCCATCGCCCTCGTCATCAGCGGCACCCGCGTTGCCTCGACCACACGGACGCGCTGGCGTGGTTTCAGTGCCGCGAAGTACGCCGCTGCAACCATGACCTCCGCATCGGTCGCGTTGTCAGCCACATGCTGCATGTTGTCGTTCGGGGCGTAGGGCCCGGTGTGTGCTCCCCGGCGTCGATGTGCCTTCATGTCCGCGAGTTGCTGGACGATGTACGCCGTTGGCAGCCCGGCGATCATGGCGTTCTCCGGTCGGCCCTGCCCGTTCGGCATATGACAGAACCCGCAGGCGTACACCGCGGGTTTTCGTCCGCGCGAGACGATTGCAGGCATCGCCGGGTGCGAGGCAGGCGTCCAATCCGGCGCGGAGAACAGATCGTGCAGCTGATTCTCGGTCAGTGCGATGCGACTGCGGGGCACATGAATCGGCGTCAGCGTGTCCCAGGCACGATCGGGCGTTGGTGGCGGTAGCGGGAACAGCCACGACGGTGCCACACTCGTGTCAGCGGGTGTTCCGGCGGCGCGGGACTGCGCCTGGAAGACTGCCGGCCGGACTGCCGAAACCAGTGCGACGATGCCCACTGCCGAAACCAGAACCCGTCTGGTGGTGACGCGCATGTGCAGCTCCCGTGAGACGCTCAGACCGCGCTGCCTGCCGCCCGCCGTGCATCGTGCACCGCGGTCCGCGATGCAACGTACAGCACGACCACCAGCGCCGCGCAGCAGATCGGCATCACATACATCGCATCGTGCAGACCCAA
This sequence comes from Gemmatimonadaceae bacterium, assembly GCA_031423355.1. Taxonomy (GTDB): domain Bacteria; phylum Gemmatimonadota; class Gemmatimonadetes; order Gemmatimonadales; family Gemmatimonadaceae; genus JACMLX01. The sequence goes on from JANPFJ010000053.1 coordinate 10,209, forward strand.
CGCCCGACTGTCCGCCGCGGTCGCGCCGGCCGCCAGTGCCCGCGCCGCCAGCGCATCACTCAGCTTGCCAAACCCGATGAGTCCGATCGCGGTGAAGATGTAGAACACGAAGAAGTACACACTCATCGCCATGCCGCGCATGCGCGAGGGGACCAGATCATGAATCGCCGCGTACACGCTGCTGTAGTAGAAGTAGATCGACAGCACCGCACCAAAGAGCAGCCCGGCAAATCCCCATGCCGCACCGCGAGGCTGTTCCAGCGCCAGCCAGAGCAGTGGCGCCGCGATCGCGCAGCCGACCGCCGCCAGCCGCAGGCGACCGGCAGCACCACCGCGTCCGGCGCGGTCACCAAGCCATCCGCCGATCAGCATTCCCAGTCCACCGGCCCCGCCGAACACCATCGCGTTGAAGCGGTTCGCAATGTCGAAATCGAGCCCGTGATATCGGATGTAGTACGATGTCGAGAACGCGCCAATGGCATACATCACGAGGTTGAGCAGTGCCCCGGACACGATCACCCACCACATGGTCGGAATGCGGAGAATCACTCGAATAGATTCGATCGCCGACAGGCCGCCACCGTCCGCCGAGTCCGTGCTGCTGCGCCTCGCCGGTTCGGGGAGAAAGAGTGCGAGCACCGCGAGGATGAACCCGGGAGCCGCCGCCACATACAACGCAGGGCGCCAGCCGCCGGTCGCCTTCACCACCAGTCCGCTGATCAGATAACTCGCGCCAAGACCGAGCGGCAGCCCGAGCATGAAGATGCTGATCGCGCGGGCGCGCACCTTGGGCGGAAAGAGATCGGCGATCAGCGAGTTGGCGGTTGGGGCCAGGCTGGCTTCGCCGACACCGACGCCCATGCGATAGAGAAAGTGCGTGAAGAAACTGCCGGCGACCCCTGAGAGCGCGGTGAATGCGCTCCAGATCACCACGCCACGACTGAGCATCAGCCGTCGGGTGCCGGTATCAGCCAGTCGTCCGAATGGAATTCCGACCAGCGCGTACAGCAGGACGAACGCCGTCGTCAGGCTACCGAGTTGGCCGTCACTGAGCTGCCACTCCTGCTTGATCTTCTCGCCGACGGCGCCGACCACCTGGCGGTCGTAGAAGTTCATGAAGTTGAGCGCGAAGAGGACTGCCAGCGCGTAGGTCAGCCGACCGCGGGAGTAGGCTGACGGCGCCTCGGTTGCATGCGCTGGTGTGGTCATAACGTCGCGATCCTGGCGCCGGCACCCGCCGCGTGGGCCGCCCGAGCTTGCAGATGCGTGCGCTCGACGGCGCGGTCGCACGGCGAATACATTCCGGGCAGCGGGCACCTGCCTGAGCCACCATCGGCCTCCGCGCTCACCACGCGGCAGCCAGCCACCACATCATCGAGCATCCGCCCTCATCCGCTGGGGTCCGTCATGAAGCTAGCCACCGTGTTCGTTCTGCTCGCGTGCACCAGCGCACCGCTCGCCGCCCAGTCGAAACTGAGCGACTGGCCGCAGCAGTCCGAGGATCGGCCGCGGCCCCGCGTGGTGAAGCCCGGCGCCGCCTACACCATCACACCGCCAGCCGATGCGGTGGTGCTCTTCGACGGCACTTCGCTCGACAAGTGGACGTCAGCGGGCGGGCCGGCGAAATGGCGCCTCGACAACGGGGCATTCGTTGCCGTGCCGTCGACGGGTACACTGCGCACTCGCGACAGCTTCGGCGACGCGCAACTCCACATCGAATGGGCGGCACCGAACCCCGCAGTCGGCAAGGGGCAGGATCGCGGCAACAGCGGCGTGTTCTTCGGTGAGGACCGCTACGAAGTGCAGGTACTCGACTCGTACGAGAACCAGACCTACGCCGACGGTCAGGCGGGATCACTCTACGGGCAGTTTCCGCCGCTGGTGAACGCGATGCGACCGCCAGGGGAATGGCAGACCTACGACATCGTGTATCATCGCCCGCGCTTCAAGCCCGACGGCTCGTTGCAGTCGGCCGCACGTTTGACCGTGTTCCACAACGGCGTCCTGGTCCAGGACAACATGGAACTCGTCGGCCCGACGACCTATCGGGTCCGCACGCCGTACTCGGCACACGCCGACCGGCTGCCCATCTCATTGCAGGATCACGGGCATCCGGTGCGGTTCCGGAACATCTGGCTCCGCGATCTGGAGACCGCGAACCCGTAGGCGAATGACGTCGGCGTGGCGTCGGCATCGAGCCGCACAACGTCAATCGACGATGAACAGCGTCGCGCCGTGCACCGACGACGATCTGTGCGCCTCGGCATTGTCCGCTACCTGATAGCTCATGCCGGGTGTCAGCGTGAAGGTGCGACCATCCTCGAGCTCCGTCCGCAGTTCGCCGTCGACAACCAGCAGGATGTGCCCCTTCGCACACCAGTGATCGGCGAGATAGTCGGCCGAATACTCCACCATTCGCACGCGGATACTGCCGAACTGCCGCGTGCGCCAGTGTGCCACGCCGCGCGCGCCGATGTGCTCTGTGCGCTCGACTGACGACCAATCGGTCGTTCCAAATGCGATATCCGTAATCTTCACCCATCGCTCCGGGCTTGATTGGAAACTATCGTGAAACGCAGGAAAAACGCAGGAAAAACGCAGGAAAGACGCACGGGAAATACATGCGAAACGCATCCGGTACGCGACGCGCCTATGCCCGTCCCCCCGCGCACCCAAGCCAGCGATGCAGCGCCCGAAACCTGACGGAGCGCGCTGCGTACACCGTCAATATGACGACAGCACCACTCACCAACGCACGCGCCCTGTCACCCGAGCTCAGCGCGCGCCTGAGGTTCTGGAGCCTGATGGCGATGGTGCTGCTGGTGTACGTCCACGCCTTCAACCTGCACCCGCGCTACCTCGCCGCGATGACCCTCGTCGAGGAGGCACCGACGTGGGACCATGTGCTGCAATACCTGATCGCCAACGGATTGGTGCGATTTCGCATCCCGATTCTGTTCGCGATCTCCGGCTACATCTTCGCCTGGCGTGACGATGGCTCGGCGACACACCGCACACGACTCACGAAGCGCCTCAAGACCCTCGGCATTCCATATCTCGCCTGGAGTGCCATCGCGCTCGGCATCACCGCCGCACTCGAAATGTGGGCGCCGACACGGGAGATCGTTCGAGCCGCTGCCCTGAGCTCCTTCGGCCCTGACACACCGTTCGTCACCGGCTACACGGCGCGGCAACTCGCCGAACGCTGGCTCTTCGACCCCTCGGCATTCCAGCTCTGGTTCCTGCGCACGCTGCTGATCCTGAGCGCGATCTATCCCTGGCTGCGGACCGCCGTGACACGCTGGCCGGCCGCCCTCTTCGCCATCGCCGGCCTGGCGTGGTTCCTCCTCGAAGCCTCAGGCCTCCTGTTCTTTTCGTTCGGCATCTGGCTGGCCGTCAGGAACGTCGACGTGCTCGCAAAACCGTCGTGGTTCCATGCCCCCGCCATGCTCGCGCTCTGGCTCGGCCTCTGCGGCATCAAGACGTGGATGGCGTTCACGCTCGAATCCATGTCGGAGCCGATCGCCTTCACGATGATGGCGCTGCACCGCGGCGGCGAAGTGGCAGGCCTCCTGACCGCGTGGTATGGCATGGACGGTATTGCCCGCGCCGCGATGCGTCAGCCCCTGTTTCGCTGGCTGGCAGGGTTGTCGTTCGTGATCTATGCACTGCACGTGCCCATGGTGAACTACATGACCGAAGCCGCGCTGAAGGTTGGTACCGGAATCGCGCACGTTGAACTCTGGACATATCTGCTGGTGCCGTTGCTCGTGGTCGCGGTCAGTGTTGCCATCGGCGCCGCGCTCCGGGCCGGTGCGCGACCGGTGTACAGTGTTCTGACGGGTGGTCGAGGACTCTGACCCCATGAGCGCAAGGACTCCGTCCCCATGAACGCACGTCCCCATGAACGCAAGGACTCCGTCCCCATGAACCGGACGGCCGTCACTTACGGGCGCTCGCGTCGCAACCGCAACTGAGTGCCCCACGGATCCCGGACGACGACGTCAGCGCCCTCCGGTGTGATCGGATGGCCGAGCGACTGCAGGTTCTCAGCCGCCGATTGCACGTCGACGGTCGTCGGCAGAAGCAGCGACCATTCGAGCAGTCGCGGGTCGTCCGGTGCTGCGGGCTGCGCCCGAGCGCCTGCCCAGGTATTCGTGCCGAGATGGTGGTGATAGCCCCCCGCCGCCATGAAGAGCGCCCCGGGATACGACCAGACCATCTGGTCAAAGCCCACGCCATCACCAAAGAACCTGGCGGCGAGCTCCAGATCACCAACATGGAGATGGACGTGCCCGACCGTCGTTCCGGCCGGCATTCCGGCCCACGCCGTGTCGCCAGCCACCGCCAGCAGACCTCGCACGTCGATCGGGTCGGACGCCATCAGGAGCTCGCGCCCGTTCCGCCGCCATAGTGCGTGCGCCCGGTCCGCGTAGACCTCGATCCCCAGATCATCCGGGTCCTGCAGATACAGCGCTTCGCTCACCAGATGATCGGCGGCACCGGCGCGGATGCCCAGGCTCTGCAGGTGCACAAAGAATCGGCCGAGCTCGCTGCGCGACGGGAGGAGGATCGCGATGTGATACAGGCCGAGGCTTCTGGCCGAGCGCAGGCTGCGGCCGGCGCGATTCTCCACCAGCTCGATCAACGGGTCTGTGCCGCCGTGCGCGCCGAGCAGCACTCGACCGTGCCCGGCCGCGATGACGTGAAAGCCAAGTGTCTGCTGATAGAAGTCACGCGACCGCGTGAGGTCCGACACCTGCAGTGTGACGCCGCCCATTCGTGTGCTGGCGGGAAGCCGGTGACCCTGCGGAGCCCGCCCATAGCTCCCGTCGAGCGCAGGCTCGAATTGTCCCGTGCGCGTGCCTCCAGTCATGCCACACCTCTCCTCAGAGCGACCAACACGCCTTCCCCAGATGCCCCAAGAGTACCGCGAGCGCGCCTCCAGACCGCTTGCGAGACGTCACATGCCGAAACATTGCGGTATCCGCGCCGTAGGTTCCTGCAATGCAGTAATCGACAGTTTACCGGAGGAGCAGCACCATGTTCACCATTCTTGCTTACGCCGCCAGCCTCATCGTTACCTATGTCGGCTTCACTCAGGCGCGCGCCTTCGTGCGCGAGCGTCTGCGCTTCGTCACCGCCGCCCAGTCTGGCTGGGCACCGATCGTTGCCGGACTCGGCGCCGGGCTGCTGGCGACGCCGGTTGTGGCTTTGCTTCCACTGATCGGAACAGGCACCGCCCTCGCATTCGGCGTCAGTGTGGCGATTGGCGTGGTGAATGGCCAGCGCGATATCCGGAACCGCTTGCCATCCGCTTTTTGATGCGAAGGGTCAGTTCGGCGGGTGAGTTTCCCCGCCGAACTGACGCCGTCAGACGCTGAGCGTTTGCGGCAGGCCGGGGCCTGTGTTGCGCTCCGTTAGCTTCACGCATGGATCGCCGCACATTCGTCGCCACGGTCGGGGGCTTGCCGCTGTCGTTCAATGCGGCGACAGCGCTGGCCACCGCACTGTCGCCACGAGCCCCGGATTCTCCGGCCGCAACATCGAACATTCGCCCGCGCCCATCACGCGCGCAACTCGACTGGCAGCGCGACGAACTCGCGATGTTCGTGCACTTCGGCGTGAACACCTTCACCGATCGCGAGTGGGGTGACGGCACCGAATCGCCGGCGATCTTCGATCCGTCGGCACTCGACGCCGGCCAGTGGGCGCGCACCGCCCGAGTGGCGGGATTCAAGGCGATGATTCTCACCGCCAAGCATCACGATGGCTTCTGCCTCTGGCCAACGAAGACCACCACACACAGTGTTGCCTCTAGTCCGTGGCGCGGCGGGCGCGGTGATCTGGTGCGTGAGTTCGTGGACGCCTGTCGGGCCGAAGGACTGAAGGCGGGGCTCTATCTCTCGCCCTGGGATCGCCACGAACCGGTGTACGGTGACTCACCGCGCTACAACGACCTCTACATCGCACAGCTCACCGAGTTGCTCACGCAGTACGGTGCGATCAACGAGGTGTGGTTCGATGGCGCGAACGCCGAGGGGCCGAACGGCAGGAAGCAGGTGTACGACTGGCCGCGCACGTGGGGTACCGTGCGCCGCCTGCAGCCGAACGCGGTGATGTTCTCCGATGCCGGTCCCGATCTCCGCTGGATCGGCAATGAGCGTGGCGCCGCCGGCACCACCAACTGGTCCACGGTCGATCCACGGATCGTGACGGTACCTGGGATGAGCGGCGACGAGGTGATGCGTTCGCTTCAGGATGGGGATCGTGACGGCACCGTCTGGCGTCCGGGAGAGACGGACGTGTCGATCCGACCGGGATGGTTTCACCATCCTGAAGAAGACGAGAAGGTGCGCACGGCGGACGATCTGGTGCAGTTGTATTTCACATCGGTTGGGCGCAACTCGAAGCTGCTGCTGAACGTGCCACCGGGCCGCGACGGACTCTTTCAGCCGGCCGACGTGGCGAGTCTGATGGCGATGCGTATGCGCCTCGACGCGCTGTTCGCGCGCAACCTTGTGGCGCCTGGGTCCTCACGCTTCACACCGCGCGGAGCCAGGTCGGCGGTCAGCGAGATCGCGTTACGGCCCGAGTCGAACGTCGGAATCATTGATCTGCGCGAAGACATCGTGCAGGGTCAACGGGTCGCCGCGTACCGGATCGAGGTGAACGCCGGTCGCGGATGGCGCGAAGTGGCACGCGGCACGACGATCGGCCACCGGAAGCTCGAGCGGGTATCGGTCGGCGTGATCCAACGGCTGCGCGTGACGATCGATGATGCAGTGGAAACGCCGCTGATGCTGCGCATCGCGGCGTACGGTGCGGGGTGACGAGGGTGAAAGTGGCCCCGGCAGCATCGTCATCGGCGGCCGGGTCAGCCGACGCATCGCTGCGTCAGTCGTTGCGGCTTGCCGGGCAGCACGCACCCATCGAAGTTCGAGGGGTCACCCCACGCGTCTGATCGGAGTTCGCCTGCACCCGGGACTTGCCATGCGTTGCCTGATCGTCGGAAGCCTTGCCCTCTTCACCACACTTGCGCGCCCGCTCCCCGCACAGGCGCCCTACGACATCGTGATTCGTGGCGGTCGCGTGATCGATCCCGAGTCGCGACTCGATGCCGTGCGCAACGTCGGGATCCGTGGTGGACGCATCGCGGCAATCAGCGCGACGCCGCTCCGGGGACGGCAGACGATCGAGGCACGCGGCCTGATCGTCGCTCCCGGCTTCATCGACCTGCATGCACACGGCCAGGACGACGAGAACTACCGGCTGTTCGCGCTCGATGGTGTGACGACGGCACTCGAGCTCGAAGCCGGGACCGCCGACGTGCCGGGGTTCTATGCTGAACGTGACGGCAAGTCGCTGATCAACTACGGCGCGGCGGCCAGTCACATCAAGGCACGCATGACCGTGATGCACGACGGCGGTGTGGCGGCGAGAACGCTGCTGCCCCTCGATTCGGCCGGCTACAACGTCGCCAGCGACGCGCAGATCGCCGAGATGCGACGACTGATCGAGGCTGGCCTCTCGGCTGGCGGACTCGGCGTGGGGATGGGGTTGCAGTACACACCTGCCGCAACGAAGTATGAGGTGCTCGAAGCATTCCGCAGTGCCGCGCGGTTTCGTGCGCCGGTCTTCGTGCACACCCGGTCCTGGGGCGCGACGGACCCCGGCAGTTCGGTCGAATCGTACATGGAAGTGATCGCAGCCAGCGCCATCAGCGGTGCGCCGGTGCACATCGTGCATCTCAACAGCACCAGCATCGCGGCCACACCGCGGACGCTGGCGATGATTGCCGATGCACGGGCGCGCGGGCTCGATGTGACGGCGGAAGCGTATCCCTACATCGCCGGGATGACGGAACTCGCCTCGCCCCTGCTCGATCGCTATGCCAATGGGCCGGACAGCCTGTTCAGCACACTGATGCTCGCCCGCACCGGTGAACGCCTGACACGCGCAACCTTTCTGGCGAATCGGAAGCCTGGCGAAGTGGTGATTCTTTTCGTCAACACGCCAGAGATGGAAGCGATGGCGATCACCAGTCCGTTGACGGCGATCGCCAGCGACGGGCGCGTGATGCAGGGTGTCGGCCATCCGCGGGCCGCCGGGACGTACGCGCGCGTGCTGGGGCACTACGTCCGCGAGACGAAGCAGCTCAGCATGACCGAGGCACTCGCCAAGATGACGCTGATGCCCGCACAGCGCCTCGAGGCACTGGCACCGGCGTTCCGATTGAAAGGGCGGATTCGCGTCGGGGCCGATGCCGATGTCGCGATCTTTGATCCCGCGACCGTGTCGGATCGCTCGACGTATCTGAAGCCGGCGCTGGCGTCAGTCGGCTTTCGGCATGTGCTGGTGAACGGTGTGCCGGTGGTGGTCGATGGTGCGGTGCGCGAGGGACACTTCCCCGGCCGGGGCGCACGCGCTCCGCAGGCGTCACGCTGATGGCCACGCCGGCAGCATGGCATGACCTTGGCCCGACTTCTGGCTTTGCTGAGGGATCACTCACACGCGCCATGATTGGTGCGCATGCGGTGGCAATCTCGCGCCTGAACAATGCGTTCGGTGTGATCTCCGGCGTCTGCAACCATGCCGGTGGGCCGCTCGCCGACGGTCGCCTCGATGGCGAGTACGTGGTCTGCCCGTGGCACAGCTGGAAGTTCCACTGCCGCACTGGTCGCGGCGAGCCCGGCTACGAAGGCGACGCGGTACCGCGGTATGACGTCAAGGTCGAGGAGGGCCATCTCTTCGCGTCGGCCACGCCCGTCACGGGCCGCGCGAAGTTGCCGCACGCGCCGCACCCGCTCACTCGCCCGGTCGAGCGAGCGCCCGGGCCGGTGCGCGTCGTCGGCATATCCACCACGAACATGGACCCGCTCAATCCGCGCTACTCCACCAGCGACGCACTGCTCGATGTGGCGCTAGCCGAGGCCGTCGAACTAGGTGCAGAAACACAGGTTATCCGGCTGGCTGAACTGCAGTTCAAGGCATGCGAAGGGTACTACTCGAAGGCGGCACATGCCTGCACCTGGCCGTGCACGATTACGCAGCGCGAACCGGACGACCAGATGGAGCGCGTGTACGAGGCGTTCGTCCACTGGGCGGATGTGGTGCTCGTCGCCACGCCGATCCGCTGGGGGAACGCCGGCTCACTCTACTATCGCATGGTCGAACGGCTGAATTGTGTGCAGAACCAGGTGACGATTGCCGATCAGGTGCTGATCCGGAACAAGGTCGCCGCGTTCATCATCACCGGCGGTCAGGACAACGTGCAGGCAGTCGCCGGTCACATGCTGGGCTTCTTTGGTGAAATCGGTTGTGTGTTTCCGCAGTTTCCGTACATCGCGCACTCACGCGGCTGGAGCGCGGAGGACATGGAGCGGAACATCGAAGTGGTGCAGCGCAGCGACGCCCTGCGCGCCGGGGCGCGTGCGCTCGCGGCACGGGCCATCGATCAGGCGCATCTGCTGCTCGATCACGATGCGGCACCACACACTATTTCCCGCGGTGGTCGCAAGGCGCACACGCTGGTGGTCGAAGAACTGGCCGGCAGCGACGTGGCGCCGGCCAGCCTCGACTGACTCACGCTCGCAGCAGCGCGCGACACGCACTCAGTGCCGACGCCAGAAACACATCGATCTGTGCGCGTTGCATGACGGTGTCACCCTGAATGCGTGAGGCAGAGAGCACGGCACCAGTCCACTCATGCGTGTGCCACAACCCATCGCCCTCGAGCGCCGCGGAGTCGAGCACCGCGTTGGGCGGCAATGGGTACGCGTTCACGTAGAAGTACGGTTCGTCGTAGTAGGCGTCACCCGGGACCAGGCCTGCCCCGTTCGAGCCACCGCTGGCGACGCGGAACAGCACCGCCAGATCGAAGTGGTGTGGCCAGAGACGCATCTCCGAGGGTGTCGCCTGGCCGGCGGCCAGATGCTGCAGCGCCCGCGCCCCGGTCTCGAACCAGTGGTGCAGCGCAATGAATGAGGCGGTGTCTGATCCATCGAACAGCGCACCGTCAGCCACTGCATGGGTGGGAATCGTGTAGTGCTTCTCGAGCGTCAGCCGTTCGCCAAACAGGCGATTCGATGTCAGCGCCACCGCCAGCCGTTGGGCGGCACCGGAGAGCGACGTTCCATGCAAGCGGATGGTGTGCGTGAGTTCATGGTCGCGCGTGACGAAGAGCGTCAGGTCAGAGACTCGCAGACCAACCGCGATCATGCCGAGTGCGCTGACCACCTCGCCGCTCATCAATGCGCCGCGATGGGCGTCCCAGCGCAGACTGGTGTGGCTGTCGTCGGCCTGCGGTGTGAGATATGAAATGCCGAATGCCGCGCAGAGTTGCACGGCGTGATGCAGTTGCTGGCGCGCGTCAGACAGTGAGGTCAACGCCATGGGCGCACGGGACTCCGACGAGACTGCGGGACCATCCGACATGGTGTGTTCCAAAGGAGAGATGTGATGCAGCGCCGAATCCCTCGCCGCGCAATGTACTACGCACCGTGCATCGTCGACCGAGCGGTTGGGCGCGCGCACGGAGAATCCGCGCTGGTTCATGCCGGTTCCCGAGCGTCGCCCACCTTGCCGGCATGGAGCGCCGGCGCGACGGTACGTGTGCCAGCGCTCCCGGCCGCAACGATCGCTTTGCGTAGCTTTCGAAATCCACCGGCAGTACCTCGCTTCGTCCACAACGACTTCCCGCACTGTCTCCGCCGTGATCCCCCCAGAACTCCCCGCACTTGCCCGCGCACACGCGCATGCCCTCGCCTGGCTGCAGAGTCTCGATGCGCGCCCGGTGTCCGCGCATCCGTCCTATCAGCCGATGGCACACGAGGGCGCGCTCCAGTTGCCGCGCACTGGCCGCGCTCCCACCGCCGTCATCGATGAGCTTGTCGCCTTGGTACAGGGCGGACTCCACGCCTCGACGGGGGGCCGGTTCTATGGGTGGGTCGCTGGCGGTGCACTCGAATCGGCGCTGGCTGCCGACTGGCTCTGCTCCGCCTGGGACCAGATTGCCGCCCTGCGCGTGACAAGCCCAGCCGCCGCCGACGTGGAAGCGATTGCTGGCGCATGGATGAAGGAGCTGCTCGACCTGCCGCGTGATGCGTCGTTCGCCTTCACCACCGGTTGCCAGCTGGCGCATTTCACCAGCCTCGCTGCCGCCAGGCATGCCCTCCTTGCCCGGCGCGGCTGGGATGTTGAAGCCGATGGACTCTTCGGTGCGCCAGCGATTCGTGTCGTCACCAGCGATCAGCGGCACGCGTCGATCGATCGCGCGGTGCGTTTTCTCGGTCTGGGCGCCCGCAGCCTTATCGGCGTCGAAACCGACACCGCCGGCCGTATGACTGCGGCGGCGTTGCGACGCGCGCTGCAGGCCGGTGATGGCCCCACCATCGTCGTGCTCGATGCCGCCGATCTCAACATTGCCGCCTGCGATCCGTTCAGCGAACTGATTCCGATCGCGCACGCCGCCGGTGCATGGGTGCACATCGATGGCGCGTTCGGGTTGCTGGCGCGCGCCAGTCGCAGCAAACGGCACCTGCTGGACGGTGTGGAGCTGGCCGACAGCTGGGCAACCGATGCCCACAAGTGGCTGAATGTGCCCTTCGATTGCGGCGTGGCGATCGTGCGCGACCGTGCCGCGCATCGGGCGGCGATGACCGTCAGCGCGTCGTACATCGCACCGGCCGGCGAGACGCACCGCGATCAGATCGACTGGAACCCGGAGTGGTCGCACCGCGCGCGCGGCTTCGTGGTCTGGGCGGCATTGCGTGAGCTTGGGGCCGATGGCGTCGCAGCCATGATCGACCGCTGCTGCGGATTCTGTCACGACATCGTGACCGGCATCGGTGCACTCGATGGCGCAGAGGCGATGATGGTGCCAGACATGAATCAGGGGTTGGTTCGCTTTCTCGATCAGCGCGACGGCGCCAGCGACGCTGATCACGACCGGCGCACCGACGCGGTGATTGCGGCCATCAACGCCACTGGTGAGGCATTCTTCAGCGGTGCCATCTGGCGCGGGCGGCACGTCATGCGCGTCAGCGTGGTGAACTGGCGGACGTCGGCGGGTGATGTGACCCGAACGATCGCGGCGGCCCGACAGGCGATCGCCGAGTGCCGCGACCGCGCATGACAATGCGGTGGCCGCGGCGTACACTCTTGGCTACCGTTGCGTGACCTCCCCCCGTCCGAGGAGTCGGCGTATGTCCATAGACGATCTCATCACCCGCCGCGCGTTCTCGAAGGCGGCCGCCGCCCTTGCGATCACACCATCGCTGGCAACGCGGCTCGACGCTGTCCGAGCGCAGCACGCCGATGAGGCGACCGCATGGCCGGGTTATGACCGCTCGATGGTGATCGACTTCCTCGCCAGCCCAGGACCGTTCAATACCCCGGTGCAGGTGGACGCCCTCACCCCGGAGATGATCCGCAACGTACAGGCCTCCGGCATAACCGCCGTCAACCTGACCATTGGCGGTCGCAACCCACAGGCGGTGTTCACCACGATGGCGAAGTGGGAGCGTGACCTGGATCGCCACCCCGACGTGATGATGAAGATCAAGACCGTCGCCGATCTGACGACAGCGAAACGGCAGAAGAAGCTGGGCCTGATCTACGGCTTCCAGGATGGCGTGGCCATCGACACCGATCTCTCACGCGTGTCGATGTACCACGCCTATGGGCTGCGCATCGTGCAGCTCACCTACAACGTGCGCAACATGTTCGGCGATGGGTGCCTGCAGCCGGAAAATGGCGGTCTCACACCACTGGGCCGGGAGCTGGTGGAGCTGCTGAATGCGCAGGGCGTGCTGGTCGATCTGGGGCACTGCGGCCAGCGGACCACGGCCGAGGCAATCGAACACTCGGGCAAGCCGGTAGCCATCAGTCATTCCGCCTGTCGCGCGGTGGCCGACCGTCCGCGGAGCAAGCTGGACGTCGACCTGAAGAAGATGTCGGACAAGGGTGGCGTGGTCGGGATCTATCTGATGCCCTTTCTCACGATGCAGGGGCAGCCGAACTCGGAAGACGTGATCCGACACATCGAGCATGCGGTGAAGGTCTGCGGGGAAGACCACGTCGGCATCGGCAGCGACCTATCGATCACACCGCACGTGGTCGATGAGAAATACCTCGAGATTCACCGCACCTTTGTGGAAGGGCGTGTGCGCGATGGCATCGCGGCACCTGGCGAGGATCCGGCCGTGCCGATGTTCGTCTCCGATCTCAACACGCCGAGCCGGCTGGAGCGCATCGCGGAGAAGTTGGCGGTGCGTGGGCACGGATCGGAAAGATCATCGGCGGGAATTTCGTGCGCCTGATGACGGAAACGTGGAAGTAGGGTCAACCGCCGGGCGTGCGCCTCTCTGAGCTTCAGGATCTGAACACATGTCGAGACTGACCGTTGGACCGCTGATGAGCTGGACCCGCGTTTGCGGCCGTACGACACGAGCGGCGGCACTGGCGCTGACGCTGAACGCGCTGCCCGCGATGGCGCAGCCGGTCGCCGCCATCGATCCGCGACTCTACGCCGGCCTCACCTGGCGCAACCTCGGCCCCTTCCGCGCCGGACGCGTGGGTGCGGTGTCGGCACCCATCGGCCAGGCGGGCGTGTACTACGCCGGTTTTCCGGGCGGCGGGTTGTGGAAGACCACCAGCGCCGGGCAGGTCTGGTATCCGATCTTCGATGCCGTGCGCGCCACATCCTCGATCGGTGCGGTGGAAGTCGCACCATCCAATCCCGATGTCATCTACGTCGGCACCGGCGATATGATCACCGGCGGCACACTCGATCGGGGCAACGGCGTCTACAAGTCCACCGACGCAGGACGCACCTGGGCCTCGCTGGGGCTGGAAGGCACGAAACACATCCAGACGATGCTGGTGGATCCGCGCAATCCGGATGTAGTGCTGGTCGGCGCACTGGGCAATCACATTCAGGCCAACGATCAGCGTGGTGTGTATCGCAGCACCGATGGCGGTCGCACCTGGACGAAAACACTCTATGTCGATGACCAGACCGGCATCGCCCAGCTGGCGCGCGCGTTCGATGTGCCGGATGTGATCTTCGCCTCCACCGTGCGCCACTGGACGCCGCCGGGTTATGCGGTCGGGAAGTTTCGCTCGTGGCAGTTCGGCACTGCGCGCATGCCCGGTGACAGCAGTCCCACGCGCACGGCCATCTGGAAGTCACTCGACGGCGGCGCCACCTGGGCCAGGCTCGCCGGTACGGGGATGCCCGCGCTCGAGGGACGGGTGTGTATGTCTGTCGCGATCGGCACCAATGCGCAACGCGTGTACATGATTTCCAACACCGCACTCTGGCGATCGGACAATGGTGGCGGCACCTGGCGGCAGATGGCCGCGGACGACGAACGAATTCACAACGGACAGGGCGGCTACAGCTGCGGTGTGTACGTCGATCCGAAGAACCCTGATCTCATCTACACGATCAATACGGCCGCCTATCGTTCCACCGACGGAGGCCAGACGTTCACCGGCATGAAGGGCGCGCCCGGTGGTGACGATCCGCAGCAGCTCTGGATCGATCCGACCGATGGGCAACGCATCTTCATGGGACTCGATCAGGGTGCCACCATCTCGCTCGACGGCGGTGCGACCTGGAGTTCGTGGTACAATCAGTCCACCGAGCAACTCTATCATCTCTCGGCCGACAACTCGTATCCGTACTGGGTCTACGCCACGCAGCAGGATGCCGGTGCGATTCGCACACGAGTCCGTGGCAACCACGGCGCCGTCACCATGTTCGATTGGAATCCGGTGAACGGCTGGGAGTGGGGCACGGTCATCGCTGATCCGCTCGATCCGTCAAGCGTGTTCGCGAGCGGCAACGGCATCGTGAAGATCAGCTATCCAACCGAACAGTGGATCAACGTCAGCCCGGCCATCGATCCAGGTGCCAACGCACGATCGACGAGTGATCTGCCGTTGATCTGGGCGCCGTGGAACAAGCGGTTGCTGCTCGCTGGGCTCAACTACCTCGTTGGCACCACCGACGATGGCGCGCACTGGACCCGCATGAGCCCGGAGCTGGGGATCGCACGGGGC
Source organism: Gemmatimonadaceae bacterium (assembly GCA_031423355.1). Lineage (GTDB taxonomy): Bacteria > Gemmatimonadota > Gemmatimonadetes > Gemmatimonadales > Gemmatimonadaceae > JACMLX01. The sequence goes on from JANPFJ010000053.1 coordinate 25,278, forward strand.
ATGGACTCTGCCACGGCTGCCCGCACGCTCGGCGGCCGTGGCGGCATCGAGGCACTGTCGGCCTCCACGAAATCCATCGGCGAGATCTGGGCCGGGACCGACAATGGGCTGATCCACCTCACGCGTGACGGTGGCAAGGCGTGGCAGGACGTGAGCATTCCCGGCCTCGCCTCGCCGCGACGCGCGATCATCTCATCGATCGAAGCCTCGCCACACACGCCCGGCACGGCGTACGCCGCAGTGGAACTCCTCCGTGTCGGCGATCACACGCCATACCTCTTCCGCACGCGAGACTACGGGCGCACCTGGACGAAGATCATCGCCGGCCTGCCGACCGATGAGCCCAGCGGCAGCTTTGCGCGTGTGTTGCGGCCCGATCCTGTCAGGCCAGGGCTGTTGTTCGCCGGCACTGAGAGCAGCGTGTATGTCTCGTTCAACGATGGCGACAGCTGGCAGTCGCTGGCGCTCAACCTGCCGAATACGCCGGTGCGCGATCTGCTGGTGAAGGACAACGACCTGCTCATCGCCACCCACGGTCGCGGCGCGTGGGTGATCGATGACATCTCCACACTCCGACAGGAGGCGCCAGCGCTGGCCTCCGCACCGCTCCACCTCTTTGCGCCGGGCCTGGCCACACGCACACGCCGCAACGTGAACAGCAACACGCCGCTGCCGCCGGAGATTCCGCACGCCGACAACGCGCTCAATGGCGCCATCATCGACTACTGGCTGGGCAGTGCGGCGACCGGCCGCGTGACGCTTGATGTGCTTGATGCCGGCGGCAAAATCGTTCGCAGCTACAGCAGCGACCCGATTGCTCCCGTACCGGAGGCCGCGCGCCCCCCGCATCCGAACTTCTGGGTGGAGGTGCCGTCCCCGCTGCCGACCAGCGCGGGGATGCATCGCGTGAACTGGAACCTCCGCCACGATGGCCCGCTCGCACTGACACACAGCTTCGAGATCAACGCCAACCCGGGCCTTTCGCCGGCGACACCGGAGGGACCGCTGGCGTTACCAGGCGTCTATTCGCTGCGCCTGAGCGCCAACGGCGTGACGAGGTCGGCGCAGCTCACTGTCCGCAATGATCCTCGCTCGAAGGTGAGCACGATGGCACTTGGCGCGCAGCACGCCCTGATGATGCAGATCGCGGATCGGATGCGCGCGGCGTACGCGGGGCAGCGGCAAGTCGATGCGTTCCGCGCGGCGCTGACGCGTTCCACGAATGGCGCGTCCGCAGAGGTCGTGTCGGCGACGGCCACGCTGCGTGCAGCCCTTGACTCCGCTGTCGGCCCCGATGCCGGCGCCAAGGGTCTCGGCAAGTTCCGCGATGCCAACGACGCGCTGGGCGGTCAACTCAGTGCGCAGGACAACGCTGACAACGCGCCGAATGCCGGCATGCTGGCCGCGTTGAGAAAGGTGTCGCGCGATCTCGATGCGACCGAAGCGGCGTGGCTCCTGGTGTCGCAGCGTGAGCTGTCGGTCTTGAACGTGCTGCGCGGTCGACTCGGCCTCACACCGATCGTGGTTCCACCGCGCTGAACGCTGGTGACGGGTTCTCCCTTTATCGCTTGCCACGATATTCGATCCGCGACAATCCCGCATCCGCATTCTTTGCGAACCACGCCTTGCCATACTCCAGCATGTACAACTGTCCGTTGGGCCCGAGCTCCATATCGATCGGCGCCGCAATCGTATCGCGTGGCGCGAAACGTTCCATCGCTTCGTAGTCGCCGTTGGGACGCAGCGTCACCGCCATGATCCAATGCCGGATCCAGTCGTAGATGAACAGCTTGCCGTCGTAGTACTGCGGCATGGCGGTCGCCCGCTGCTTCTCGAAGCGATCGAAGTGGTACACGGGGCCGGCCATCGCCGTCCGGCCGCCCTTGCCCACCGACGGAAAGTCATGCGAGTCGCCGTATGGGTACCAGATGAAGGCGCTCCGTGCCGGTGGCAAATCGCGCAAGCCAGTGGTGTTGCGTGACGTGTTCTTCGGCGCTGCTGCGTCGTACAGCGGACCGCTCTCACCGGTGGCGTAGTTCCACGCGTGATAGGCGTAGTTGTCGCCGACGAACAGTGGCCAGCCGTAGTTACCGGCAGTGCGCGCCTGATTGATCTCGTCGTAACCGCGCGGTCCGCGGGTGGCGATCGAGTCATCCGCGGCGTCGGGCCCCACTTCCCCCCAGTACAGAAAACCGCTCTTCGCGTCGACCGAGATGCGATACGGATTCCGGTTCCCCATCACGTAGATCTCGGGCCGCGTGTTCGGCGTGCCAGGCGGAAAGAGGTTGCCGGCCGGGATGTCGTAGGTGCCGTTCGTCAGCACGCGGATGCGAAGAATCTTGCCGCGCAGGTCGTTCGTATTCGCCGACGAGCGCCGCGCGTCGTACGGCTCATGACCGGGCCGATCGTCGGTCGGCGAAAAGCCGTGACTCGGAAACTTTTCCTTTGCTTCGTCGAACGGCGTCGAGTTGTCGCCGGTGGACACGTAGAGCATCCGACCCGGTGCGAACGCCAGCGAACCACCGGTATGGCAACAGATTTCGCGCTGCGAGTAGAACTGCAGCACCACCTTCTCGGTACTCATGCGCAGTGAGTCACCGTCGAACTCGAAGCGTGACAGCCGGTTCACCGCCGTGTCGGCCGCGCTGTAGAACAGGTAGACATAGCGATTGCTGGCGAAGTCCGGATCCAGCGTCACCCCAAGCAGCCCCTCTTCGGCGGTCTTGCCGGCCTTCGTCTTCGAGTAGACCGCCAGTTGGCCGGCGGGACGCACGGAATGATCGGCATCGCGGTACAGCACCACTTCGCCACCGCGCTGCGCGATCAGCACGTCACCGCTCGGCAACACGGCCATCTCGGTCGGCTCGGTAAGCGTGCCCATCGTCAGCACCACCTTGCGCGCCAGCGAGTCCGGCGGTGGGCGCTGCGCGGTGGCCTTGCCGTACTCCAACGCGCGACGGTCACCGATCGCGTACTGGATTCCACCGAGCACATGCTTCAGGAAGAGCGAGTCGCTGTACGATTCGACCGTGTGTCCCAGCCCGGTGTACCACGCCCGCCCACCATCGAAGTCGTGATACCACGACACCGGATGTTTCGCGCCGTTCGTGCCGCCGGTGTAGCTCGATTCATCGATGTCGACCAGCACGTGCACATCGGGCTGCAGTGCCTTGTAGTTGTACCACTCGTCAGTGCGCTTCCACTCCGCTGGCAGGTGCCGGGTGGACCCATCCTTTGCGTCGACGATCCGCAGCGTGGCCGGCTGAATTGCCGGGTGACCAGCGAAATAGCCACCGACCAGGCGCCCGTACCAATGCCAGTCGTATTCGGCATCCGATGCCGCGTGGATGCCCACGTAGCCGCCGCCGGCCTGGATGTACCGCTGCAGGTCCACTTCCTGCGCACGCTCGAGCACATTCAGGGTCGGGTTGAGGAAGAGCACCGCTGCATACTGCTTGAGCGAATCTTCGGTGATCCGCGACGCGTCTTCCGTCGTATCGACGAGAAAGCCGTTGGCTGCGCCGAGCGCCAGCAGCGCCTTCTTGCCCGCCTCGATCGATTCGTGTCGGTATCCTGAGGTCTTCGAGAAGACGAGCACGCGCGCCGGCCCGGCAGGTTTGGCAGGACCGCACGCGCTAACGATGAAGAACGCCAGTGCAGCGGCGAGGACGGAGCGGGTGACGCGCATGTGATGGCCGGAGGCGGAGGAAGCACGACGGTTGCAGAACAGCGAAGCGCACACAGTCTAGCATCGCGTCGCGCCTCCTGCCGCACCCCCTCCCCTTTGCCGACCGGAGGCACAGGGTCGTCACACCCCGATGCGGGCGGCGGACGCCCGCCGCCCGCCCTCAGCGCTGCGCAAATCGCGCCGCCATCCCCAAGTGAAACCGGCAGACGTATCCGGCGGTGTCCGCCGCGGTCACCACATGCGACCAGGCCTTGCCTCCCTCGATGGTGCCTGAATCCCAGCCCCCTCCATCCGCCGTCACTGTGTGCGGCACGATGTCGCGGTTGGTCCAGGTCACCGTGTCACCTGGCGCGACCTGAGCACGCGCCGGGTGCATCGCCAGGTTTCGGAGATCGATCTGCAGATGCCGCGACGCGGACACCGCTGGCGCAACCGGAGCGCACGCAACAATTGCGCACGCCGTCGCCGTGCCAGCAGCAAGGACTGCGAGCCGGCGCATCACTTCTTCAGTGACGCGACCATCATCTCGGCGTGATGCTCGTGCCCGCGAAAGATGACCAGCGCACCTTCGAAGGCGGTCTTGACTTCCGCATTCTGAATGTTGGGAATGAACTCATTCGCAACCAGCGTGTTGACAGCCTTGTGATATCCCAGCTCATTGGCGGCGTAGAAATTGTCGAGGGCGGCGCCGCGCAGCGTCCGCAGCTGCGCCTTGATCGGCGTCGAGTTGGTCACCAGCTGCCGACTCACTGCGTTGTCCTGTGTCTGGACGTTGAGGCGCTTCGCCAGCGCGACGACCTGACCCGAGACAGCCGTATGATCACGGATCATCGTTTCGGCGAACGTGCGCACCGCGGCGTTCTTGCTGTACCGAAGCACGAGTCTGGCGTAGTCGATGTCGAGCGCATCAGCCGTGACGGCAACATGCGCCATCTCGAGGTCGTTGAGCTTGCTCTGTGCACCGAGCGTCGTGGCAGACACGACTATGAGCGAACTGAGGAACAGAGTGCGGAGCGTATGCATCACAGGTACCGGAAGCAGAGGATCGGACGGTGACGCCGGACCATTCCGGTGGCACATCATGGATCGTAGTCCGTACCAGTCGCACCAGTGAGCGCAGAACGTCCGTGTTTCGTGTCCGATCGTCCGCCATCGTTGTCCTGCGTGGTGCAGACCGGTAGAGTCCGATCCATGGATGTTCTCAGCGATATACTCGACACGCTGCGATTGCGCGGGACGCTCTACTTCGCGATCGAGCTGCACTGCCCGTGGGGCATTCGCGTGCCGAGTTTCCGGCGCGTGGCGCGATTTCACCTCGTGTCGCGCGGCTCGCTGTGGGTGCGCGTGAAGGGGCAGCCGGAACCGGTGCATCTCGAGACCGGTGACCTGATCCTCGTGCCTCACGGCGCCGAACACGAACTGCTCGGCACTCTCGATTCGCCGGTGCAGACGGTGGACGAAGTGGTGACGGCAGCGGGATTCACTGGCACCGGAACGCTGGTGCACGGTATCGCCGACACCGGCGCACCGACCCGACTGCTCTGCGGACACTTCGAGTACGACGAAGGGCTCGACCACATGCTGCTGTCACAACTCCCACCGTCGCTGGTGATGCGATGGGACGCGGATGTGCGCGATTCACAGCTCGAGTCGGCATTTCGCTTCATCACGCGCGAGGTACAGCTGGCGGAACCAGGTCACGAAGCGGTCGTCCGACGCCTCTCTGAAGTGTTGTTCTTTCAGACCGTGAGAGCGTGGACCAAACGCACCGACGTGACGAGCGGCGTACTGACGGCACTCGCCGACCCACGACTCGCCAATGCGCTGACGGCGATCCACGAGAATCCTGGGCACCCCTGGACGCTGGACAGCCTTGGCAGTCGCGCCGCGATGGGTCGCAGCGCGTTTGCCGAACGTTTTCGCGAAGTGCTGGGCGAAACGCCACTGCGATACCTGACGCTCTGGCGGATTCAGCGCGCGAAACGCCTGCTCGCCGAATCGGATCTGACACGCGATCGCATCGCGTCAATGGTCGGCTACGAGTCCGCCGCGTCCCTGTCGCGCGTGTTTCAGAAGATCGCCGGCGTGAGCCCGGGCGTGTATCGCCGCGATGCCCGCGCACATCAGGGCGAGAGCGTGTCCGCATGACCACGCTCCCCACGCTGCTCACCGACGTCCGCGCCTGCACCATCTGCGCGAGGCATCTGCCGCTCGGCCCGCGCCCCATCGTGCAGCTGCACGCCGCCAGCCGCATCCTGATCGCCGGTCAGGCACCGGGCCGGAAGGTGCACGAATCCGGCGTACCGTTCGACGACGCCAGCGGGGATCGACTGCGCACCTGGCTTGGCGTGTCACGCGAGACGTTCTACGACGCGAAATCCATTGCCATCCTGCCGATGGGGTTCTGCTACCCGGGCACCGGCACGTCTGGAGATCTGCCGCCGCGAGCCGAGTGTGCGCCCGCCTGGCGCGCGCCGCTCCTGGCGAAGCTGAAGCAGCTCGAGCTGACGCTGGTGGTCGGTCAGTATGCGCTGGCGTACCATCTGCCGACCGCCGGCGGGTCATTGACCGAGACGGTGCTCGCGTGGCGTGAGCACTGGCCCGCCGTTGTCCCGTTGCCGCATCCGAGTCCACGAAACAACATCTGGCTGAAGAAGAATCCGTGGTTCGAGCGCGAGCTGCTGCCGGTCCTCCAGGCACGCGTCTCAGAGGTACTCGGCACAAGTGTGACCTGAACGCCAGCGAACGGCCCTGCGTCCGAAGCAACGATCACCGCAAAACGGCCGACGTGAACCGGTGGACGCAAAGGCGCAAAGTCGCAGAGGCGCAGCGCGTACACTCGCGTCATCGCCTTGGCCGACGCTGCGCGCTCAGAGAGAGTCGTACCTCTGCGCCTCCGAATCTCTGCGCCTCTGTGTCAGGCAGTTCGTTCGTTCGCGCGCATGCGACACACCCTGCGCGCTGGCGAACGGCGGCCGTGCGCTATTAGCCGGACTGCGTGCCAAACCACCCGGCGCGCTGCGCATCGTCGAGCCGCTGCTCGAGATACGCCCACAACGCCGGACAGCCCGCCGCGATCTGCGCCGACACACGTCCCACCACGCGTTCGCGCGTGATTCCATTCTCGCGCCAGCTCTGCCCGTTGTTCGCCAGGTTCAGCAGCACCGGCATCGCGCGATCAGCCGCATTCGCAAACCGTGACTCGGCGGTCGCCTCCGCCTCGAACTCCTGCCACAGCGACAGATAGCGCGTGCGATGCGGATCGGGCAGCAGGCCGAAGATGCGAGTGACGGCTGCCAGCTCCGCCGCCTTGCGTTCCTCCCAGCCACCGACGGCGTAGGCGATCGTGTCACCGGTGTCGATCTCGCCGATGTCGTGCACCAGCAGCATCGCAATCACGTGATCGATGTTCACCGGCTCCGCGGCGTAGTGCACCATGGACGAGGCGAGCAGCGCGATCTGCCAGCTATGCTCGGCAGAGTTCTCCTGCCGGTCGAGGCCGAGCGGGCGTGTCTTGCGCGTGACGCCCTTGAGTTTGTCCAGCTCGAGGATGAAGTCGATGATCTGCTGCATGGCACGAAAGCTACGACGCGCTCGATGCAACGAGCGAGGACCGGGCACGCCTGTGCGCCACCCCGGTCCGGCGATCCGTCACTGCGCGAGCATCACCTCGCAACGACGCTCACGATGGCCGTGCAGGTCGCGTAGGCTGGGATCGACCACGCGGAAGGACCCCGTGCCGTTCCGCATTGCACTCCGTGTTCCCGGCCGGCCAGACACGGCAAAGCATTGTCAGATAGACACTTACGCTCTCTCGTGCGCCCACTCGAGGCTGGCGGATGTGCCAGAGCGATGCAGTGTCGCGTCGCCTCGATGCGAGTCGGACGGCATTATTGCGTCTCCGATGCGACGCCGGTCCAGACCTGCTGCCTCACACCGAATGTTCAAAGCTCATCGTCTCCAACGCGGAGGGTTGGCCCACCTCGCGGTCGGACTGTCGCTCAACGCGACGGCACTCGCCGCGCAACCCACGCAAGTCGACCTGCTGATCACGAACGTGAGCGTGGTCGACGTCGTGAGTGGACGCATCACGCCGCGTCAGTCGATTGCGGTCCGTGGCGATACGATCGTTGCGATTCTGCCCGTACGTCGCGCGGCGAGCATCCGCCGCGGACGAATGATCGATGGCGGCGGCCGCTTCGTGATTCCCGGCCTCTGGGACATGCACGTGCACTTCGGTGGTGGGCCGGCGTTGATCGCCGAGAATCGCGCACTGCTCCCACTCTATACTGCCCACGGCATCGTGGCGGTGCGCGACGCCGCCGGCGATCTGTCGGAGAGTGTGCTCGGCTGGCGTGACTCGGTCGCGCGCGGGCTGCTCGCTGGCCCAACCATCTTCACCTCGGGGCCGAAGATCGAAGGGATCAACTCCGTCTGGCCAGGTGACATCGAGATCGACACGCGCGCTGGCGTCGACAGTGCCCTCGATCGACTGCAGGCGATGAAAGTGGACTTCATCAAGCTCACCGACAATACACTCAATCCGGAACTGTTCCGATACGCACTTGGCGAGATCCGGAAGCGGGGGCTCCGAAGCTCCGCGCACATCCCTGCCGTCGTGTCCGTGCGCGAAGCGATTCTGCTCGGCCTTGGCTCGATCGAACATCTTGCGTACGCCGTCCGTGCAGGCGCAGAACGCGAAGGGCAGCCGACGCCGGCCGATGTCATCGCGGCATTCGACTCCTCGACCGCCATGGCGACATACCGCCTGATGGCCGAGCGCGGCACGGCGATCACACCAACGCTGAACATCAGCCGCACGCTCGCATGGCTCGATACCGACAACCACGCCAGCGATCCGTATCTCAGGTACATCGGACCGGGCCTGCAACTCACCTATGCCGGCCGGGTTGTGCGCGCCGCGCAGGCAGATTCGGCGGCGATTGCCCGACGACATCGTGTATACGAGTTCACCAGTGCACGGCTGCCGATGCTGCAATCGGCCGGCGTCATGATTCTGGCCGGAACCGACGCAGGGTTTCTCAACTCATTCGACTATCCCGGCATCGGGCTGCACGATGAGTTGCAGCTGATGGTGCAGGCCGGCCTCACTCCGCTGCAGGCGCTGCGCGGCGCAACGAGCAACGGTGCCGCCTTTCTTGGAAAGTCTGCACGCCACGGCGCGCTCGCCACGGGCAAGACCGCTGACATGGTCCTGCTCGATCGAAACCCGCTGCTCGACATCAGTGCGACCCGCGGCATTCACGCCGTCGTGCAGCGCGGCCGCTATCTGGACAGGGCCGCGCTGGATGCGATGCTCAACGAAACCGCGCGGCTCGTGCGATCGATGCCCATACCTTCGCCAGCACCGTGAGTTACGCTGCCGCCGCCGGCCGCGCCACCAGCCACAACCCGGCCAGACAGAGCACGATTCCCGCCGCCCGTGCCAGCGTGATCGGCTCCTTGAACGCCATCGCACCGATGCCAAGCAGCACCACCGCCACGATCGCATTCGCCAGCAGCGGCGCGGTGCTGATGCCCCACCCCGCGCGATACACCAGCAGAAACCCAAGCTCCACCGCCACGATCCCGAACCCCACCAGGATCGTGCTGCCATCCAGTTTCTGCCACGCCGTGCCGAACGCCACGCCGCGCGCCAGGAACGGGATCGTGCCGAGCGTCACCGCGAAGGCGATCAGGTAGGCAGCCAGCGTTGCAACGACCGGATTGGCATCGCGTGGAATCGCCCGCTGACCGAGCTGGTAGACGATGTTGCCGACGACAACGAGCGCGATGGACACCCACATCATGATCCGGCACCGGAAGAAGGAGGCTGCGCGGCGAATAATGCTGCCTCTTGACGCCAATCGCCACGCCTGCCAGCGTGTGGCATCATGATCCAGCCACGCCTCTTCGTCATCATCGCCATCATCGTGCTGCTCGGCACGATCGCTCGCACGTGGTGGATGCATGCCGAAGCGCGTGCCATCGCGGAGTCGTGGCTGCGGGAGCACAAATACCGGGTGCTCAGGCTACGGCTTGGCTGGTTCTCCTTCTTTCGCTTCACGCCACGCCTGTTCCGCAACGACGACAAGGCCCATCTCTTTCGTGCCGTCGTCGAGGACAAGCAACTTGGCGGCACCGGCATCGTCTGGTTGCGGGTCTGGACCGACCGGCTCGGGTTGCTGGCACGCGAGCCCGACGTCAGCTGGGAGCGCCGTCCGGTGCCGGTTGACGGCACGCCCGCATCGCCGGAGGAGCAATGGGAGCAGGCACAGCGCGCGTTGCTGCGGCGCATCGCGCGAGGTGCCAACTCCTTCGTTGCCCCGCGGCGTGAATCACCCGAGGAGATGCCATTCGATGAGATGATCGAGCACCTGCTCGCCATGCAGAAGCGCGGCCTCATTGCATGCTCGATGCCCGTCAGAAGTCAGCGGCCCGGCGCGCGCTACGAGAGCATCGAGTTCGTTGAACTGACGGACGCGGGGCGCGGTTACCTCGACACGATCCGGTAGCGAAGCGGACGGGCCTCGGGCACAGACGGCACAGACGGCACATACGGCACGACGCCACCGTCGCACATGCGACGGTGGCGTGGTCCGGTTCGGGTCCTACCGACCCGTGACGCGGCGCGCTGGACCTACTTGACCGTGAGCACCTTCACGCCCGCGACGCTGGCACCGGCGGACACATAGCCAATGCCCCCTGGCGTTGCCTTCACGAACGCCAGCACCTCATCATCCGACGGCTTGGTCGCCGGCGGCAACTCTCCCCCGGCGAAGATCTGCTGCTGCCAGTACGCCTCGACTGCCGACGCGGGCCGACCAAGGACCTGCTTCGAAAAACTCAGGCGCGGCGCCGACCCCTTCGCCTGATCAACCGGGGCCGCCGGACCGCCGCCGGGAAACTTTGCCATGCGCTTGAGGAACAGCGCGGTCACATCGGCACCGGAAAGCTCCGACAGCGGGTTCGCCGAGTTCACCACGACCTTCACGTCCGCTCCCTGTGCACCAACCACACTCGGTGCGCTGACAATCATGGCCACGCCGAGCGCGGCGATGGAAAGAATTTTATGCATGTGTGTGTGCCTCAGAAGCTGACGGCAAAACTGCCGAGCCAGTATCCACCTTTTGACGGCGGCGCGACGGTCGTCGTGGCTCCGACGGTGGTGACGATTGGTACGAAGCGATCGAAGGCGTAGCCCTTTACGACATGCCGTTCGAAGCGCACCAGCGCACCGCCACCGATACGATACGTGGCACCGAGCGCAAAGTCCTTGGTAGCCGTGACATCGACGTTGGATGCTGGTGCATTCTGGAAGATGCGGTTCCGGGTCAGGCTGTACTGTGATGCGATGTCGAGCTTCTCGGTCAGCGTGACGACCGCTTCACCACTGTAGCTCTTCCGATCCTGATTGGGCCCCGCGCCACGAATGTAGAGACGTTCACCGCGCACGACGGTTCGCGGGATGAGCCGCGATTCGCCCGAGAAGAGGCTCTCCTTGCGATTGCCTCGGGCGCCATCGGTATCGATCTTGTATTCGGCATAGTAGCCGCCGATTCGTGATTCACCGAACGGCAGGTTCAGCCATCCCTGCGTGCCTTTCAGACTGTTGCCGCGGAACGCACGGATCGAGTTTCCCGTCGCGGTGATGACCTGAGTACGCACTTCGTTGCTGCCGCCGAACGCATTGAAATCGAAACTGAATCCGCTTCCAAGCTGAAGGCGTTTGGTATACACGACACCGTCCACCGTCTCGCGACCTTCGCCGTAGATCTCGAACGAGGGGCGATAGAACGGCAGCACCGTGCCCACGAAACGAATCTCGTTGAAGATGCCGCGCGGCATCGGTGCACGCCCGACCTTCAGCGCGCCCCACGCGCCGCGGCGCTGCCAGTACGCCCATTGCATCGTGATATCGGGCAACGACGCCTGCAACGGGCTGTTGCCAATGCGGCGGTTGAGCAGCTGCACCACGAACTGATCGTGATCGTTCAGCTTGTAGCGGAACTGGACCATCGCGTTGCGATAGTCATAGGTGGCGGCGCGCGGAATGCCGAGGAGCGGCAGACTGTCGGCACGACCGAAGGCCGCGTTGAGCGCGGCGTGGAACTCGAACGCGGATTCCGTTCCTTGCGCGATCGCCATCGGCGCAGACAACGCCGCGGCTACGACCGAGAGGAGGACTGACTGACGAATGTGCATACGGCTGGTGGTGGAGGTAGGCCTGACGGTCACACCCGGAGGTGTCGGCCTCGCCGCCTGCGCACTTAAGACCCACTGTGGGCCCATCCGAATCGGAAGCGAGCTCGGGCGCAACGAACGTCACGTTGACGGCGAGCGACGCGTCCTACCGATCTCCCACCAGGATCAGACCAACGCGCTCGCCCTCACGTGCGCGGCACCGCCACCCAGCTACCGCCGGTGGTGGCACTTGCCACCACCGTCTCCACGAACACCACGCCGTGCACCCCATCCACCACCGTCGGAAACTGCACCGCAGCATCCAGCGGCGACGCACCGGGTCGACGCGCCCGGATCGCCTGCGCGATCTCGCTGTAGAGCGTGCCGAAGGCTTCCAGATACCCTTCCGGATGTCCTGACGGAATGCGCGTCACGCGCGCCGCAGCGGCACCGGCGGCACCGGTGCCGCGCGAGATGATCTGGGTGGCCTGCCCGAACGGTGACCAGAAGAGCTGGTTCGGGTGCTCCTGCTTCCACTCCAGGCCACCCTTCGAGCCGTAGACGCGCAATCGCAGGTTGTTCTCGTTCCCAGGCGCCACCTGACTCGCCCACAATGTGCCGCGCGCGCCATTCGAATACCGCAACAACACCTGCGCATTGTCATCCAGCCGGCGGCCGGGCACGAACGTACTCAGCTCCGCCAGCAGCTCCGTTGCCTCGAGCCCGGTGACGAAGTGTGCCAGCTGATACGCATGGGTCCCGATGTCGCCGATGCACCCACCCACACCGGCCTTCGCCGGATCGGTGCGCCACCCGGCCTGCTTCTGTCCGTCGCTCTCGATCGGTTCCGTCAGCCAGTCCTGCGGATACTCCACCTGGATCACCCGCAGTTCTCCGAGCATGCCACTCTGCACCATTTCGCGCGCCTGCCGCACCATCGGATAGCCGGTGTAGTTGTAGGTCACGGCGAACAGCAGATTGCGCTCCGCCGCCAGCGACTGCAGCCGTCGCGCGTCCGCCGATGTCGTCGCCAGCGGTTTGTCGCAGATGACGTGAATGCCGGCAGCGAGGAACCGTTCCGCCACCGGCGCATGCATGTGGTTCGGCGTCACGATCGCCACCACCTCGATGCCATCCTCGCGCATCGACTCGAAGCGCGCCATCTCGTTGAAGTCGCCGTAACTCCGATCGTCCTCGAGCCCCAGGGCACGCCCTGATCGCTGCGCCTTCTCGGCGGTGGACGCCAGTGCACCGGCCACCAGCTCGAACTGGTCATCCATGCGCAACGCGAATCGATGTACACCACCGATGAAGGCGCCTTCGCCCCCGCCCACCATGCCCAATCGGATCCGACGTGAATCCGACGGTGCCGCTCCACTCTTCGCTTCTATCGCCACGCGACAGTTCTCCCGATCATTCGTGATGGTGTGCCAGGTGACTTGCTCAGAGGCCGAGCATCCGCTTGATCTGCTTCGCGTCCGTCTTCGCGCCGGCGAAATCGTCGAACGCTTTCTCCGTGACCCGAATGATGTGATCACGGATGAACGGCGCCCCCTCGGCTGCCCCTTGCTCCGGATGCTTCAGGCAGCACTCCCACTCCAGCACGGCCCAGTGGTCGTAGTCGTACTGCGCCAGCTTGGAGAAGATGGCCTTGAAGTCCACCTGACCATCACCAAGCGAACGGAAGCGCCCCGCACGCTGCAACCACGGCTGATAGCCGGAGTACACGCCCTGCCTGCCATTCGGCCGGAACTCCGCATCCTTCACATGGAAGGAGGTGATCCGCTCGTGGTAGATGTCGATGAACTCGAGATAGTCGAGCTGCTGCAGCAGGAAGTGCGACGGATCGTAGTTGATGTTGCACCGCGGATGGTTGTGCACCCGCTCGAGAAACATCTCGAAGGTCACGCCATCGAACAGGTCTTCGCCCGGATGCAACTCGAACGCAACGTCACAGCCCGCGTCGTCGTAGGCATCGAGGATCGGGCGCCAGCGACGGGCCAGTTCGTCGAACGCCGTCTCGATCAATCCGGCCGGACGCTGCGGCCACGGATAGAGATAGGGCCAGACCAGCGCACCGGGAAAACTCACACTCGAGGTCAGGCCGAGATTCTTCGACGCCTTGGCGCCCCAGAGCATCTGCTGCACCGCCCACTTCTGTCGGGCCTTCGGGTTGCCCTTCACCGTGTCCGGAGCGAAGGCATCGAACGCTTCATCGTACACCGGATGCACGGCCACCAACTGACCCTGCAGGTGCGTGGCCAGTTCGGTGATCCCGACCCCGTTGGCGCGCGCCACGCCGGCGATCTCATCGCAGTACGTCTTGGACGCCGCGGCCTTCTTCAGATCGAACAGCTTCGCATCCCAGGTCGGGATCTGTACGCCCTTGAAGCCCAGGCCGCCGGCCCACTTCGTGATGGAATCCCACGTGTTGAATGGCGCTGCGTCGCCCGAGAACTGGGCGAGGAAGATGCCGGGGCCCTTGACCGTTGCTGGCATGATGCAATCTCAGAGATAGGTGTTGAGCAGATTCTCGAGCGCTTCCTGACGTCCCGACACCGGCTGTGGTTCGATGCCCTTCTTCTCGACGCGGGTGGCCAGATCGGCGAGACTGCGGCGCCCTTTCAGGATCGCCTTGCCTTCCGCGCTATCCCAGCCAGCGTACCGCGCCGCTACGCGATCCGACAGTACGCCATCCGCAATCAGCTTCTCGGTGATCAGCAGTGCACGGGCACACAGATCCATCGCCCCCGCATGGGCGATGATCAGGTCATCGGGCTCGATCGATTGACGCCGCAGCTTGGCATCGAAGTTGATTCCGCCGGTCGTGAACCCGCCACCGCGCATGATCTCGTACATCGCCAGCACCACCTGCTGCAGGTTGTTCGGAAATTGATCCGTATCCCACCCCAGCAACTCGTCACCGCGGTTCATGTCGATCGAGCCGAAGACACCGAGCGAGTTGGCCAGCGCGATCTCGTGTTCGAACGAGTGACCGGCCAGAATCGCATGATTCTGCTCGATGTTCACCTTGACCTCGCCTTCCAGCCCATGTGCCTGCAGGAATGCGAACACGCTCGCCACATCGAAGTCGTACTGATGTTTGGTGGGTTCACACGGCTTGGGTTCGATCAGAATGGTGCCCTTGAAGCCGATCGCATGCTTGTGCTCCACCACCAGCTGCAGGAACCGCCCCAACTGTGCCCATTCGCGCTTGAGATCCGTGTTGAGCAGCGTGTCGTACCCTTCACGGCCGCCCCACAATACGTAGTTCGCGCCACCCAGCTCGTGCGTCAGCTCCAGCGCCATCTTCACCTGTGCGGCCGCATACGCAAAGACCTCCGGATCGGGATTGGTCGCGGCGCCGGCCATGTAACGGCGGTTCGAAAACAGGTTCGCGGTACCCCACAGCAGTTTCACACCCGTCTCATCGATCTTGCGCGCCAGATGATCGCCAATCAGGCGCAGATTCGCATTCGACTCGCGAAGCGTGGCCCCTTCCGGTGCCACGTCGCGGTCGTGAAATGTGAAGAACGGCACGCCAAGTAACCGAAACAGTTCGAAGCCGACGTCCACCTTGTCGTGCGCCTGTTGCATCGGGTTGCCACCGGGCGTGTGCCAGGGCCGCATGAACGTCTCGCTGCCGAAAGGATCACCACCCGGCCACACCAGCGTGTGCCACCAGCAGACGGCAAAGCGCAGCTGCTCTTCCATGCGCTTGCCCATCACCGTGCGGTCCGGATCGTACCATCGGTAGCCGTACGGCCGTTTCGCCGACGGCTTGAACTTCGGGCCTTCGTGACGCAGCGGGTCTGCGATGCTGAACCAGCGAGCGTCGCTGGCAGCCGGCTTGGAGCGCGTGAAGATGGACATGGATCAGGGCACCGGAGTCAGGTCGTGGAGGTGCGAAAGGCCTGCGACAACGGGTACATCGATTGCCATAGTGCATGACGTTCGTGATGCCGCGCCATCTCGGCCGCGCGGGGCGCGTAGGTCTCGAGCCGCTCTGGCCTGGTGGCGATCGCGGTGACCGTCGCGGCACCACCACCCGCGACCGCCATTGCGGCTAGGCGTGCGGCGCCCATTGCGCACCCGATCTCGCTCTGCGTCACGCGGTGCAGCGGCATCCCGAGCACATCGGCCATCACCTGGCACCACAACGGCGATCGTGCACCACCGCCAAGCAGATCCGCCTCTCGAATGATGGTACCGCCGCCCGCCAGCGCCAGCTGGGCATCACGCATGGCATACGCGACACCTTCGAGCACGGCGAGTGTCATGTCGGCGCGGGTATGTGCGGCATCCAGCCCCGAAAAACCACCGCGGATGGCGGTGTCGTTGTGCGGCGTTCGTTCGCCGCTCAGATATGGCGCGAAGAACACATCGGTGGTCTGCCCCGGACCGAGCTCCGACAGCAACTCGGCCTCCGTATGACCCGCCACACCTGCCCACCAGCTGAGCGCAGAGGCCGCACTGAGCAGCACACCCATCTGATGCCACCGCTCTGGCACGGCATGACAGAACGCATGCACGGCGCCCGCCGTGTTCGGGGCGAACGCCCCCGTGGTGCACCACAACACGCCGGATGTGCCGAGTGAGACGAACGCATCGCCAGGCGACACCGCGCCGACCGCCACGGCACCGGCAGCGTTGTCACCGGCACCACCGGCGATCAGCGGTGCACGCGTCATGCCCCAACGCTGCGTCAGTGCGCTGCTCAGCTGACCGGCTGGCGCGCTCCCTTCGACCAGTCGCGGCATCTGCGCCGCAGTCAGGCCCGTGGCAGACAACGCGGCATCGCTCCACTGTCGCGCACCCACATCGAGCCACAACGTCCCCGACGCGTCGGACAGCTCTTCGATCAGCTCACCGCTCAGGCGCCAGCGCACGTATGCCTTTGGCAGCAGCACGCTCGCGACCCGATTGAAGATCGCCGGCTCGTGTTTGCGCACCCAGAGCAGCTTGGGCGCCGTGAAGCCCGGCATCGCCAGATTGCCGGTCACGGTACGCGAGTCCGGCCACGCCGCTTCGAACTCAGCGCACTCGCGTGCACTGCGACCATCATTCCACAGGATGCAGGGCCGCAGCACCGTGCCCGTGGCATCGAGCAGCGTGGCGCCGTGCATCTGACCGGAGAGGCCGATCGCGGTGCACGACGACAGCGCGCCGGGATGCGAGGCCTTGAGGTCATCGACGCAGCGCAGCACCGCCTCCCACCAGCTGTCGGGCGCCTGCTCGCTCCACTGTGCGTGGGGACGCTGCACCGTGAGCGGCGCGCTGCTCGTGCCAAGGACCTGATCGTGCGTGGAAGCACCGACGTCCACGAGTACCGCCTTCACACCCGATGTGCCGAGATCGATGCCGAGGGTGATCATGCGTGCCAGAAATGGTCAGTGTGAGACAGCAAAGGCCGGACGCCGATCACCCGCCCCGCAACCGTCGCGCCCACTCGTACACGCCGACATACTGCTCCGCCGCCTGCGTCCAGGAGTGATCCTGACGCATCCCACGCTCACGCAGCAGCGCCCAGCTCGCCGGATCGGCATAGGCGATCAGCGCGCGCTCGATCGACTCGATGAAGTGCCGCGGCTCGTACTGGTGAAAGACGAATCCGTTGCCCGACCAGCCTTCGCGGACGGTGTCGTTCAACCCTCCGGTGGCCCGCACGATCGGCACACTGCCATACCGCAGCGCAATCATCTGCCCAAGCCCGCAGGGTTCGAAGCGCGACGGCATCAGAAACGCGTCGCTGCCGGCGTAGATCCGTTGCGCCAGGCCCGCATCGAACCCCAGTCGCACCGTGATGCGGCCCGGATGTGTGGCTGCATGTCGCAGCATGATGTCCTGCAGGTACGGCTGCCCCGAGCCAAGAATCACCAGCTGTGCCGTGGTCTGGAGCATCATCCACGGAATCGCGGCGTCGAGGAGGTCGAATCCCTTCTGCTCCACCAGCCGTGACACGATGCCCAGCAATGGCGGATCGGCGGAGACCTCGAGCCCCATTTCCTTCTGCAGCGCCGCCTTGCAACTCCGCTTGCCGGTCAGATCGCCAGCGCTGTAGTTCGCCGTCAGATGTCCGTCGGTCGCCGGGTCGAACTCGACGCTGTCAATTCCGTTCAAAATGCCCGTCACGCGATCCCGTCGCGAGCGCAGCACCCCATCGAGGCGCTCGCCGTACTCCCCGGTCATGATCTCCTGCGCGTACGTCGGGCTGACAGTGCTGACGACGTCGCTGTAGACGATGCCGCGGGCCATGAAGTTGAACTGCCCGCCAATACCCGCCCCCAGTCCATTCTCGATCAGACCACGCTCGCTCAGCCCTGCCTGGTTGAGCGCTTCGGGTCGCGACGCGCCCTGATACGCCAGGTTGTGGATCGTGTAGACGGTGGCGATGTGGCCGAAGGTGTATTCGTAGAACGTGCGCAGGTAGTTCGACACCAGCGCGGCGTGCCAGTCGTGCGTGTGTACCACTTCCGGCTGCCACCCGGTGACCTCGCGGAGGTGCTGCATCAAGGCCAGCACGCCGCGGGCGAAGAGGATGAACCGCCGGTCGTCATCGCTGTCGCCATAGATGCTGTCCCGCTCGAATGCGGCCGGAATGTCCAGCAGGTAGGTGGGCACCACACTATCGACGACGCGCCAGACGCGCAGTTCCTCGGCGCGCTCTCCGACGGGAAGGAACGCGGCGGCGATCGGCCCCTCGACCTTGACGCCCTTTTCGCGCAGCTGCCGATAGTACGGCAGCACGAGTCGGACGTCGTGACCGGCATCGCGAAGGGCGATGGGCAGTGCTCCAGCCACATCTGCCAGCCCGCCGGTCTTGATCAATGGGGCCGCCTCGGCGGCAACAAAGAGAACGTTCATGCGCAGGCGGCAGGAGGGTCGTGCCCCCCCGAGGCGGAGGGACGGTTTGGCCAGTCCGGCAAATGTACCGCGGGAAGCGCCATTGGGCCGGGCGCCGCCAGAGCTGCCCCCGATCGAACCGTGAGCCCTACCGCCAGTCGGTACCGTCGGCCAATATCACGGTCCGAGGGCGCCGCCGATTCGGCGCCACCCATCTCCGATTCACGACCGATCCTGCCATGACGCCTGCCTCTCGCTCCGGTACCATCGCTCGTACCGCCATGGCCTACGTGCTCGCCGGCGGCCGCGGGTCGCGGCTCTACGAACTCACCGACCGACGCGCCAAGCCGGCCGTGTACTTCGGCGGGAAGACGCGCATCATCGACTTTGCGTTGTCCAACGCGCTCAACTCCGGCATCCGCCGCATCGGCGTCGCCACGCAGTACAAGGCACACAGCCTGATCCGCCACCTGCAGCGCGGCTGGAACTTCCTGCGTCCCGAACGGAACGAGAGCTTCGACATTCTGCCCGCCAGCCAGCGCGTCTCGGAGACGCAGTGGTACGACGGTACGGCTGACGCAGTGTTCCAGAACATCGACATCATCGAAGCGTACGGCCCCGAGTACATGGTGATCCTCGCCGGCGATCACATCTACAAGATGGACTACGAGCTGATGCTCCAGCAGCACGTGGACCAGAACGCCGACGTCACGATTGGATGCCTTGAAGTTCCGCGCATGGAAGCGACTGGCTTCGGCGTGATGCACGTCGATACCACGGACCGGATCGTGACCTTTCTCGAGAAGCCGGCCGATCCGCCTGGCATTCCCGGCAATCCCGAGATGGCGCTGGCCAGCATGGGCATCTACGTCTTCAAGACCGAGTTCCTGTTCGAACTCCTCCGGCGTGATGCCGCCGACCCCGAATCGAGCCGCGACTTCGGCAAGGACATCATTCCGTTCGTAGTCGCCAACGGCAAGGCGGTG
Organism: Gemmatimonadaceae bacterium; assembly: GCA_031423355.1. Classification (GTDB taxonomy): domain Bacteria; phylum Gemmatimonadota; class Gemmatimonadetes; order Gemmatimonadales; family Gemmatimonadaceae; genus JACMLX01. The sequence goes on from JANPFJ010000053.1 coordinate 44,979, forward strand.
GCCCATCGCTTCAGCACGTCGTGCGTGAAGTCCGAGACGGAGAGCGAGGCCTACTGGCGAGACGCGGGCACGGTGGATTCCTACTGGGAGGCCAACATCGACCTCACGTCGGTGGTGCCGTCGCTCGATCTGTACGAGCACAGCTGGCCGATCTGGACCTACAGCGAGCTCACCGCGCCGGCGAAATTCGTACACAACGAGGATGGACGCCGCGGCCTGGCCCTGAACTCGCTGGTGTCCGGTGGCTGCATCGTTTCCGGTGCACGGATCCACAAGTCACTGCTCTTCACCGGCGTGAATATTCACAGCTACGCCTATCTCGATGGTGCGGTGGTGCAGCCGTATGTCGACATCGGTCGGTCGGCGCGGCTGAGCAACGTCGTCATCGATCGCGGCGTGGTCATTCCGCCGGGACTGGTGGTGGGTGAAGATCCGGCGCTGGATGCGAAGCGCTTCCGGCGGAGCGAGAAGGGGATCTGCCTGATCACGCAGCCGATGATCGACAAGTTGTACGCGTAAGGGGCGACACGGGTGTGCCCGCCGGTGTGATTCCTGCCGGCATTCCGTGTAGATTTTCCGCATGGCTGACCGGCAGCTCCCCCCCGATCTGGCGACCGCATTCCCCGTCCGGGTATTCCGGTTGGGCCGCGAACCCGGTGATGATTTGTCGTCGGCATCGACGGCAGAAGAGCGCTTTGCCATGGTCGCCGTCTTGAGTGCCCGGATGTGGGAGCTGACCGGCGAGACGCACGCGGCATACACCCGGTCGTCCATTCCGGTGCGGGTGGTGCCCCGACCGTGAACGACGACTGGTTTGCAATGCTCAGCGCACTCCTCGATGCCGACGCACGTTTCGTCGTCGTCGGTGCGCACGCGCTTGCCGTGCACGGTGTGCCTCGCGGCACACAGGATCTCGACATCCTGGTGGACCCGACGCCCGAGAATGCCCAGCGTGTTTGGCGCGCGATGGCGGCGTTCGGCGCACCGATGACGGCGCTTGGCATCTCCCGTGATGACTTGGTCAATCCGGACATGGTCGTTCAGTTCGGCCTGCCGCCCAATCGCATCGACTTTCTGACATCGATCAGCGGCGTTGAAGACTTTCAGGCGGTCTGGGCAGGACGTGTGATGCACGAGCTGCGAGGACGGTCAGTCCCGTTCATCGGTCGCGCAGAACTCTTGGCCAACAAGCGGGCCTCGGGTCGGAGGAAGGATTTGGCTGACATCGAGGCGCTCGGGGAAGACCCTGACGCGTGATCTGAATTCAGCGGGTGGTGTCCGGAGGTTCTGACGTCTCGCGCGACGACAGCTCACCCATCCCCACACTGTTCGCCCCAAACGACCGCCCCACCGCCCGCATCTCCGCCTCCGCATCCTTGAGCATCGGCGCCATCTTCGGCTGCATCAGCCGCTGCAGGAACCCGCTGCCCAGCAGCTGACGCAACGCCGACGCCACACCGAGTGACCCTGGCACGAACACCGTCCGCGCGCGCGTCTCACAGGCGCGCACGAAGGCATCGGTGCAGGCGGACAGTGGCGTGACCACACCAAACGGCCCCGGAAGCTGCGCCAGCGTGCGGCGAAAACTCGATAGATCCTGCTGCACGTCGCGCACCATGTCGGTATCCACCCACGACATGTGTGCACTGCCGACGTCCACGCCATGCGCCAGCATCTCGATGCGCAGCACCTTCGCCAGCTGCTCCACTGCCGCTTTCGATGCCGCGTACGCCGACATGCCTGGGAGCGCGGTGAACGCAGCCGCTGATGACACGATCAGCACATAGCCTTTGCTGGCGATGATGTGCGGCAGCGCCGCCTTGATCGTTCGCATGGTGCCGATCACGTTGACGTCGATCACCCGCGCCATCGCCTCGATGTCGACCATCGCGACCGTTCCCATGTTGGCGATGCCGGCGTTGGTGATCACGACATCCAAGCGGCCAAAGTGCCGGACCGCCGCGCCTACCGCCGCGTCGAGCGCCACCTGATCCGTCACGTCGGCCGAGTACCACGCTGCCGCGGCGCCGAGGTCGTGCGCCAGCTGCGCCAGCCGGTCTGCTTCGAGGCCCACCAGCGCCACGCTCGCTCCGGCCGCCACCAGGCGTCGCGCCACCGCTTCGCCGATACCGCGCGCCGGACCCGTGATCAGCACCACCTTGTCACGCATCAGATCTCCCCCCGAGAAGCGTCACGCGCAGCGTTCACGACTTCCTCATCAAGCGAGGACTGCCCTCCAACGTCACGCGCCGAGCACGATGTCGCACTCCGGCAGCGACTCCAGAAAGCCCGAGCCGAATGCACTGGATGGCGTGTGATATCCAGCTGCAGGCGCCGTGCTCAGCACACGATGTGCACTCTCCACCGCCGATATCGCCGTCAACCGATACCCTTCCGGCGTCACCGCCGTCCCTTCCACCGTGCGCCCATCGGCGTGTGTCACCCGCCCCCACACCTGCATCCGCGCCGCGGCCCGCACGGCAGCACTCGGTCCGTCCACACGCGCATCGATCTGCGATTCGACGAACCGCCGGATGAACGGAACACCAAGCAACGGACTCACCATGCGCATCACCCCCATCGAACGCACTGCGTTCTGCGGCATCGCGAGATAGGTGTGAATGTTGGGAATCTTCGTCGACCAGTGCGCCGTCGAGACGTCGCCCCACGGAATCGTGACGGCGAAACGTGGCTTGTCCCGGAACGGAATCCGCTGCGTCTTCCAGCCCGCGGGCACGCGTGTGATGCGCCCATCCTTCCGGATCGCGCCACCCTCGCCTGATCCGAGCACCATCGTCTTGAGTGTGCCGCGACTGAATCCGCCACCGCCAGCAAATGCCAGCTCGAGCAACTGGGCGCCGGGCAGGTGTTCCGACAGGCGCGCCGCCAGGCAATCGGTCGGCACGACATCAAAGCCCACGCCAGGCATCACCACGATCCCAGCCGCTGTCGCCGCCGCATGCTGCGCGCGACACGCTTCGAACACCGCGATCTCACCGGTGATGTCCAGATAGTGCACCTTGGATGCCAGACACGCGCGGAGCATCGGTGCGCTGGTGCGAAAGAATGGTCCGGCCGCATGCAGCACCACCGTCACACCACCCAGCGCGCGCTGCATGGCGGCAGCATCATCCAGCGCCGCAACTCGCACTTCGAGTCCATGTGTCGTGGCGAACGGTGCCAGCGTGTCCGCGCGCCGGCCGGCCACGATCGGCCGGATGCCGCGCCGCAGGCACTCTTCGACGATCAGTTGGCCGGTGTAGCCGTTGGCGCCGTAAATCAGCAGCACGTTCTCTCCTCAGATGGCAGTCGCGGGGCAGCGCACGGCCGCATCCTCGCCGCACTGCGGGGCAAACTACCGCACGGCACGCTCAGAGTCCCATGAAGTCGGTGAATCGCGCCAGCTCCGCATCGAGTCCAGTCCGAAACGCCGGATCGTTCGGTGCCTGTCCGGCCACAAAGCCGAGATCCGGCACGAGCTTCCCCTCACCGATCGACAGGTTGGCCCAGCCGATGACGCGATCCCGCCACGCCAGCGGCAGCGAGTAATAGCCGCGTATCCGCTTCGGCGCCGGCGTATACGCCTCGAATCGATAGGCCCACCCGTTGAACAGCTCGAACCGCACGCGGTCCCACACGAACGGGTCGAATGGTGCCAGCAAACGCACCTCCTCACACGGCGGTATGCGGCGCGCCGGCAGCGATTCACCTTCGGGCCAGAACCACGCGACGCCATCCACCATCACGTGCGGCAAGCGGCGTTTCGCCCGTGCCGTTGCCGCCGCTCGTGCTGCCGTCCACTGCGGTGCACCATACCGCAGCCGCTGTACCAGTCCGCTGAGCATGCTTCCGGTGAGCGGCGCGTACTTGGCAACGATCACATCGACCAGCCTGTCCATCGCGGCGGTGCAGTCGTCAGGCGCTGGCGTGGGCGTCCGCGCCGCATACAGCCGCGTGCCCCCTTCACGACGCGCCACTCGAACCAGGCCACGATAGTGCATCGCGTCGAGCACCTGCGTCGTGACATTCGACTGCCCGCCAAACCAGTTGAGCGCCTTGCCATGCGCAAAACGTGCGTCCACATCACGTGGGTGCACGACGCCGGATTCCTGTACGAACGCGAGAATCTTCTCCGCCCGCCTCCGTTCCGCCGCAGACCACTTCGTGCTCGGCGTGCGCGGATGGAGCAGTGCATGTAGTTCGCGCGTGACGAATCCGTAGTTGACGAAGAAGTCTTCCTCGATACCGAGGCGGGCATATCGCCGCTCGAGGTCACCGACCCGGTATCCCGCCACGCGATGACGCAGCGTGAGGTCCTGCGCACGGGCGGGGGCCCGGATCGGGTCCGCCTGCACGAAGCCCAGCCGGGCGATGGCTCGGCCGAGCGTAGTGGGCGCGGGGAACTGTCGGCGCAGGGCGAATTGCCGGAGCCGGTCGATATCGGGATGCATGGTGCGCCCAAGCTCAGGGACGGAAGGCACGCAGGCAAGAGGTCAGTCCGAGCATGCCGCCGCTCGCGAGCCGGAACCAACCACGCTGCAGGAACGGTACTATTCTCCACATGCTCGCGACCGGTATCACCGGTGCGACGCGCCGCCCTGAACCTGCCGTTTTCCTATGCACATCACCACGCGCGTCCCTTCGCTGGCTGTCGCCCTGCTCATGCTCACGGCGGCCGCTGTGCCAGCTGCGGCACAGTTGCGCCCACCCAGGACACTCACGCCACCAGCGCCGTCACCGCGGGCGGCGGCGCCACTCACCGTCGCTCGCATCCGGGGCACCGTCTTCGACAGCATCACGATGCGCCCGATCAGCTCGGCCACGATCCGCATGGTGCGCGCCGAGAACCCCGCCATCGGCCGCACGGCGACGTCGGACCTGCTCGGTCGGTTCGCGTTCGACTCGGTCGACAACGGCAGTTGGCTGGCCACCTTCCTGCACCCGCTGCTCGACTCGTTGCGGGTCGAGCCCGGCATCCTGCGCATCGATGTCACCGAGCCGGGTGAGATCGAGTTGCCGCTGGCGACAGCGTCCCCGCGCAGCATGCTGGCCAGCACCTGCCGCGCCGCACTGCCGGCCGACGTTGGGCTGGTGGTCGGAGAAATCCGCCGCGCGAGTGATGACGCACCGCTGCCAGGCGGCACGGTGCTGGTCGAATGGCCGGAGTGGGTGCTGCAGAGGGGCCGGATGGCGACCGAGATGCGGCGACTCACCGCGCGCGCCGATTCGAACGGGCGGTACGCGATGTGTGGCATCCCGTCGGGCAGCTCGATGCGCGGCTACGCCTGGAGCGGCGCCGATACGACCGGCGTCGTTGAAGTCGCCATCCCCGCGGCGGGGTACGCCGTGCAGGATTTCTCGGTTGGCACCGTCGAGCGCGTTGTCGTACGGAATGATTCGGTGGTCAGTGCAACACCAACGTCCACCATCCGTCGCGGGCGAGCGACCGTGCGCGGGTTCGTACGTACACTCGACGGTCGGCCGCTGGTGAATGCGGTGGTGCGTGTGCTGGGTAGCGGCTCGCAGGTGCGCACCACCGCCACCGGCGCGTTCACCATCGCGGACGCCGGCTCCGGCACGCAGAGCATCGAAGCGCGCGCGATCGGCTACTCGCCGTACCGGCTGCCGATCACCCTGCGGGAAACGGAGCCGACATCGCTCGTGCTGCGCCTGGCCGTGCAGCGAGTGCAGCTCGACACCGTGCGGGTTGTGGCCGGCAAGCAACTGGCGCCGGAAGTCCGCGCCATCGAACGTCGCATGAACTCGGGCGTCGGCACGATCATGGACGCGGCCACCATTCGCGAGCGATCCACGCTGTTCGTCACCGATGCCGTGCGCGGCATGGCCGGCGTGACGGTGACCAGAGCCGCCAACGGCAACGGGCAGGAGATCCTGATGCGACGCGTGGGGGGCACCGATGGTTCTTTCTGCGTGGCCAGCATCGTGGTTGATGGCCAGCGGATGGCGCCGTCGGCCAGCGCCAATGCCGGGATCGACGACTACGTCAATCTCGCCGACGTCGCCGCGATGGAAGTGTATCCGCGTCCAAATCTCGTGCCGCCTGAGTTCCTCACCATCGACAATGCCTGCGGTGTGGTAGTGGTCTGGACGCGACGTGGCACGGGTGGCGTGATGCCGCGGCGGCAGAAGCCGAACGCACCGTAAGCGGCAGGCGTTCGGGGCACACCGCAGTCACAGGTGCATTGCGTTACTTGCGCTTCAATCTCGCCAGCTCCGCCTCGGAGACGATGAATCCGAAGCCCGGCCAGCCGCCTGACGCCACCGCGCGCTCGAACGCCGCACGCGCCTTCACCGTGTCACTTCGTATCATGTACCAGTCGCCCAGGCCGTAATTGAGCGTTGCCACCTGCACATCCGTCGTGTCGCCTGGACCGATGAGTGTCTCCGGCGTCAGCTCCCCGCGATAGAGTCGCAGCCGAGTCACGTAGGCGTAGCCCGGTGGCGCCGGGAGCGAGTCGGGACGGCGCGCCAGCATCGCCATCGCGTCCGCCGAGCGGCCCGCACGTGAGAGCGACATCCAGAGCCAGTCCGTGCTCCCCGCGCGCTCACCGCCATCGGGGGCACGTGGCTGGGCGCGCGCGAACATCTCGGCCGCACCGGCGAAATCCTGTTCGATGAAGTTCAGCACACCGAAGTGGAACAGGATGCCGTAGTTCGTGCTGTCGAGTGTGAAGCCGCGGGCCAGATCGGTGCGTGCCTTGGCGAACTCACGCACCGAGATGTAGCGGTGTCCACGCCAGCGGAGCAGCATCACATCGTTGGGCGCGATGGCCAGTCCGCGGGTGAGCGTCGCAATCGCCTCGCGGAACTGTCGAGCACCCGACTGCGACACCGCCAGCGCGATGAACTTCTGCACGTTGCGCGGATCAGCGTCGAGCGCTGCCTGCGCCCGCGCAATCGGCCCGGTGTCGGCCTGCGCGCGATACTCAGCGCGCGATGGAGCGCGATACTGCACCGTTTGCGCAGCCAGCGGCGCCGCAATGAGGGAGAGCGCGCACGACAACAGCCTCGGCGACGCGCCGCGCCGGGATTGCCTTGCGCGCCGAACACCGGTGATCGTCATGACGAACACTCCCAATCGTGAAAGAGAACGGAAGCCGGCCCGCGATCCGGCCAGACTACGGGAACGTATGGCGCGGGCCACGGCAGGGCAGCCGGTCAGCCCAACCCGGGTTGCCGACGGGTCAGCTTGACCGAGCGACACCGTCCGAGTACGGTTGACTCGCGCACCAGACCCTCGTCATGACCCGCGCGGCACGTCCCCAGACTCTTCCGGTGCGCCGATGGTTTACCTCGTTCTGCGATTTCAGATGCCTGCCGTCCCGGTCACACCGGCGATGACGGTCGTCGTATCGCACAGCACCATCGACGCAGCGCGTATCGGGTAGCAGCCGCGAGTCTCTTGCCGCTCCTCGTCCTTCCGACGCCCCGCCTGCCTCGATTCGCAGACGGGGCGTTTTTCATTCCGGCACGACGAGAGTCCGCATGACCGATACCACACGCAGCACTGCGCCAGCGGCGTCCACACTCCGCCGGATCACGGGCGATGTGCGCGACGCGCTGCAGGGCAAGCAGCATGACTACACCACCGGTCCCATCGGGCAGGCCATCTTCCTGCTCGCAATCCCCATGGTGCTCGAGATGGTCATGGAGAGTCTGTTCGCGCTCTCCGATGTGTTCTTCGTGGCCCGCCTCGGCGCTGCCGCCGTCGCCACGGTGGGGCTGACGGAGTCGATGATGATCGTGGTCTACACTCTCGCGATGGGATTGTCGATCTCGGGTACGGCGGTGGTGGCGCGCCGTATCGGCGAGAAGGATGCCGATGGCGCCGGTCGCGCCGCCGTGCAGGCGATTCTGCTCGGCGCGCTGATCGCCACGGCCATTGCCATCACCGGCGCACTCCTCGCACCAACGCTGCTGCGGTTCATGGGTGCCGGCGACGATGTCCTCGCCACCGGCACCATGTTCACCCGCGTGATGCTTGGCGGCAGCGTGACGGCCTTCCTCCTGTTCGTGGTCAACGCCACCTTCCGCGGCGCGGGTGACGCGGCCGTCTCGATGCGCGTGATGTGGCTGGCCAACGGCATCAACATCGCCCTTGGGCCCATGCTGATCTTCGGGATCGGACCGTTTCCGGAGCTCGGCGTCACCGGCGCGGCCATTGCGACGACGATCGGGCGCGGCACCGGCCTGCTGTACGCGCTCTCACGGCTGGTGCGGGGCAGTGGCAATCTGCGTGTTCGACGGGCGCATCTGGTGATTGAACCGAAGACGATGCTGAACATGCTGCGCCTGTCGGTGAACGGCACATTTCAGGTGCTGGTGGGCAGCCTGAGCTGGATCGTGCTGGTGCGCTTCATGGCCGTCTTCGGCAGCGCGGCGATGGCTGGCTACACCATCGCGGTGCGGATGGTGATGTTCGCCATGCTGCCGGCGTGGGGCCTTGGCAACGCGGCCGCCACCATGGTCGGACAGGCACTCGGTGCGAAGGATCCCGATCGCGCCGAAAAGGCGGTGTGGACGGCGGCGCGCTACAACGTGGCGTTCCTCGGGCTGATGGGGCTGGTCTTCGGGGTGTTCGCACCGGCCATCGTGCGCGGATTCACCAGCGATTCGGGTGTGACGTCAGTGGCCGTCGACGGACTGCGGCTGATGGCGCTCGGCTTTCCGTTGTTCGCGTTCGGCATGGTCCTGACACAGTCGTTCAACGGTGCGGGCGACACTGCGACGCCGACACGAATCAACATCGGCGTGTTCTGGATCTTCGAGATTCCACTGGCGTGGGTGCTGGCTCGCTACTCGTCACTCGGCTTTCACGCGATCTTTGCGTCGATCACGGCGGCGTACTCGGTGCTGGCGGTGGTGAGTTTCATCATGTTCAGGCGCGGGACGTGGCGGACACGAAAGGTATAGCGCAGGGCGGCTGGGCCACCGACGGCTGACGGCAGCTGGTGTTCCGAACGAGTGGCGATGCGGAGCACTGGATGGCGTCGGCCGGCCGCAGAATTGCGGTGGTTCGTCCGCAGCACTCATCGGTTCATCCCGACGCGATCCACGGCGGCAGCGGGCAGTGTAGGATTCGGACATGGAGACGACGAGCGACATTGCGCTGAAGGAGCCATCCGTGCTCCGGGGCCACTGGCCGCGACTGTGGGCGCTCGCCCTCCTCTGGTGGACCCTGGAAGGCATTGCCACGGCGACCACCTATCGGGGCATGACCGGCGTCAGCTGGGACAGGATCTTCCTGCTGACCGGGCTGGGGATCGTGCAGTGGGTACCGCTCACCATCCTCGCGCTCTGGATGGCCGAACGCATGCCCGTCGATCGGCAGAACTGGCGCTGGGCGATGCCACTCACGATGCTCGTCGCGACCACGGTGGTGTTCGTCAAGGCAATCATCGTGGCGGCCGGTAATCCGTATGTCGGCTGGTACGTCACGTTGCCCCCGTTCGGTGAAGTGCTCCTCGCCAGCGTCGCCAACAATCTCTTCCTCTTCTGGCTTGTCGTGGGCGTAGGTCATGCGATCGTCAATGCGCGCCGCGTACAGGAACGCGACGAGCAGCTTGCCCGTGCCGAACTGCAGCACCTCAAGTCGCAGCTCCACCCGCACTTCCTGTTCAACGCGCTGAACACGGTCAGTTCGCTGATCCGCACCGATCCCGAGACGGCGACGCAGATGATCGCGCAGCTGAGCACACTGTTGCGGCATGCACTGCAGCGGGCGAGTACGCAGGAGGTCACCCTCAAGGAAGAACTGAGCATTCTGGCCGCCTACGTCGAAATCGAGCAGCTACGCTTCGAGGATCGTCTGGCCGTGGTGTGGAAGGTGTCGCCCGATGCGATGGGTGCGCAGGTGCCGCATCTGCTGCTGCAGCCACTGGTCGAGAACGCGATTCGCCATGGTATCGCGCCCCGGAGCGCGCCAGGCACGGTCGAGATCGCGGTGTACCGGCAGAACGGCACACTGCATCTCTCTGTCGCCGATGATGGCGTGGCGCGGACCGCACCGCCGGTACGATCCGGCGGCGTCGGGCTGGCGAACACCCGCGATCGCCTGCGGCAGCTCTATGGTGCGGCGCATTCACTCACTGTCGATGCGGTCGCGCCGCATGGCCTCCGCGTCGATATCGCCTTCCCTTTTCGAGAGACCGCGATCGCATGACTGTCGCCGACATCGCCCGACCCGCCGCCCAACTCACCACCCCGCGCATCACCGTCCTGATCGTCGATGATGAGCCGCCAGCGCGCCGCGGCCTGCGAGCGCTGCTCGAAGAGCAGGCCGACATCGAGGTGATCGGCGAGGCGCGGAACGGCACCGAAGCGATCGCTGCGATCCAGACACTGCGCCCAGCGGTCGTGTTTCTCGACGTTCAGATGCCCGAAAGTGATGGCTTCGATGTCGTGCGCGTCATCGGCCCGAAACAGATGCCCGTCGTGGTCTTCGCGACCGCGTTCGATCAGTACGCGCTGCAGGCCTTCGATGCCCACGCGCTCGACTACCTGCTGAAGCCCTACGACCGCGCACGCTTCGATGCCGCGCTTGATCGGGCACGGCAGCAAGTACGGCGGGAAACCGTCGATGACCGCCTGCTGGCGTTCGTCGACCGGCTCGAAGGGCGACCACAGTACCTGACCCGCATTACCGTGAAGACGGGCACTCGGACTCAGTTCGTCTCGGTCGCCAGCGTCGACTACTTCGAGGCGGAGTCGAACTACGTGCGCCTGCGGGTAGGTGATCACTCGTATCTGATCCGCGATACCCTCACCAATCTTGCCGAACGCCTCAATCCCGCGCAGTTCGTGCGGGTGCACCGGTCGCTGATCATCCAGACCTCGCGCATCGTCGAGGCCGAGTCGCTGTTTGCGGGGGAGTATGTGCTCTTTCTCTCGACTGGACGGCGGCTGACCAGTGGGCGGACGTATCGGGCCGCGGTGCAGGCGGCCCTTGGTCTGTGATAGGCGCGGGAGTGGCCGTACGATCAGCACTCGATGACAGCGGCAGTTCGACGGAGACTTGAGGCCGTGTCGGCTGCGCGTGTGGCCACGCTCTTTTCACCGAGCGGGTTCCAGCTACTCCGGCCCGTACAGCAGGCGCACCGCCCGGCTCAACGTGCGCACCAGCGGCGCGTACCCCGCCCCCGCCACCGAGAGTCTGCCTTCCGTCAGCCGGCCATCGATGGCCAACACCGTGTAGCCATGCACCATCGCCCACTGCGCCAAGGTGCGTTCCCGGATTTCTCGGTGAGGTAACAGTCCTTCATCCGCCGCGCGCGTCACTGCTGCGATAGCTGGCGCTTCAGCCGCATCCGCTGCCGCCCTCAGCTCCGGATATCCGGCGGAGCGTCCGAACTCCGGTGCGAACGCCAACCGTAGCCGCGCCGGGTCCGACACACCATACCGAAAGTACGCCACACCCAAACGCACCATCGCATCGACCGCCGAGGTGGCCTTGGCGAGGGCCAGCCGCTGGGTGCGACCGAGTTCGAGCAACGCCTCGGTGCTGAGCTCCGCCAGCAGCGCCTCGCGATCGGCGAAGTGGTTGTAGATCGCCGGATGCGACACCCCAACCTCGCGCGCCAGCGCGCGGAGACTGACGCCGGCCGTGCCCTCCTTCGAGACCATCACACGCGCTGCCTCGAGCACCGCGTCGCGGAGATTGCCATGATGATACGGGCGTTGGACAGGCATGCAACGGAGTGTAACCTGCGAAAACTTTGCCGCCAAGGTGACACGCCTTCGCGGACTGGCGTACCGCATCAGTTCACGGCACCGTCCTGATACGCTCCGAGTACTCCGCAGCGATGAAGTAGCCGAGGGCCCGCTTTCGCGCATTCGTCCGGTTGCTGACATTGCCGCGCAGGTTGGCGCTCGGCAATGCGAACGGGGATCCGTCGCCGCTGATCTCGCCGTTGAAGGCGAAGTAGTAGGCGTACGCGGCCGAGGAAATGGCGTACTGCCGCAGCTGCACCACCTGACCTGAGCGCACTCGGATATCGATGTACGGCTGATACCGGCGCACGACGCGTCCATTCAGGATCGCGTCGTCGGAGAAGGCGCGCGCGCGCGTTGCGGTGTCCGGCGACACCTGCCTCGCCCCATCCACCCACTGCTCCCACAGGTAGTAGTTCGCAACGGCAGGCGGGTCGACGGCGTCGATGGTGGCGCGCAACCCGTCCGTGGCTGGCGACTGATTCGGTCGCGGCACGAAATAGAGGCTGTCGATCGGAACGGCCGCATGCACGAGTTCCGTTGCCTCGTACTGATCGCCGCCCCACTGTATGCGCAGCGTGTATCGTCGACCCACCGCGATCGGCAGATCACTGGTGGCATAGGTGCCGGGCGTTCCAGCCACTTCGGGCATCGAAACGCTGCGCCCCGCGTCGTCGATCACCTGTACCACGGCGCCTCGCGCTGGCGGCGCAGCGGCATTGGTGAAGTAGGGTGCCGTCGTTGTGAGGCGGATGGCCTGCGGGCTGAGCGCCGGACCCGCTGGCCGCTCCGGTAGGCGACGGACTTCAAGACGCGCCTCGACCACCAGCAGTATGGGGCCTTCGGTCACCTTCAGGCCCACCACACGCTCACACGCCGTCTGGCTCCCCATCAGCATCGCGATCCCCGCCAGCGCGCGAATGTTTCGTTGCATCACCGATTCTCAGAAGCGAAAGACGTAGTTGAAACTCGGGACGATCCCGAAGATCGAAGTTTGGACCGCCTGCGCGACCAGCGGATCCTTCTTGTCCTGCCGCACCCGCAATGATTGGGCGTTGAAGCGGTTGTACGCATTCAGGACGCCGAACTGCAACTCGCCCCGACGAAGCGTCCGCGTGAGGCTCAGATCGAGGCGGTGGTACATCGGCAGACGTGCGGCATTGCGTTGGCCATACTCCGCCACCAGAAAACCATCCACGGTGTATCGCGATTGTGGCAACGTCGTCGGCAGACCGCTCGCCAGCAGAAAGCTTGACCCGATCGTCCACTTGGGCTTCCAGCGAAAGGTGCCAACCACGCTGAGATTGTGCAGCCGGTCATACGGCGATGCGTACCAGTTGCCGTCGTTGACTCCGCCGCCGCTGGTCGCGCCCGAGTTCCTCGGCACTGGAAAACGCTGCTCCGCGCGCGAGACGGTGTAGCTCGCCCACCCGGTCAGCCGTCCGGTGGTCCGCCGCGCGTACAACTCCAGGCCGAACGCTCGTCCCGACCCCTGCACCAGCGCGGTCTCGACACGTGGCACGAGGATGACCTCGGCACCGTCGATGAAGTCGACCACGTCATCGATCGTTTTGTAGAACGTCTCCGCCGTGAACTCATACGCACTCAACTGGCCGCTGTAGCCGAACGCGTATTGGTCCGCCGTCATCGGCCGGATGTCGGGTCCCGCAACCTCCCACAGATCGAGCGGCGTCGGGGAGTTCAGCGGACTGACCATGTGCATGAACTGCTGCGTGCGTGAATAGCTGACCTTCAGGCTCGATTGCTCGCCGATCGAGTATCGTGCCGAGGCACGGGGTTCCCATCCATCGTAGGACACGAGTGTCGCTCCGCGGGCGATGCGCGAACTGTCGATGACCGTTCCCGGCTCATACCGGTCCAACACTGTGTTGTACACAACTGGCGCATCGTTCAGATAGCGGTACCGCGTGGCCTGACCCAGGCGCGTGAATGCCGCGTAACGTACGCCATACCGGATCGCGATCGGCCCCGCTTCGAATTCATGGCCAGCGTATGCGGCGAGCGTCCGGCCGCGGCGCGCCTCCACGCTGAAAGCCTGCGACGCACTGGAGTCCGACTTGCCACGCACCGCGCCAGGATCGAACGTCGTGGCCGTCCAGTCGGCGCCAAACTCGAGGCGATGCCTCGCCGTGAGCTGATACGTCTC
>JANPFJ010000054.1:0-3013 GCA_031423355.1 Gemmatimonadaceae bacterium
GACGCCTGAGCCATAAGAGTTCTCGAGCGTGTACGTGTTCGACACAGCGTTGCCGGCGGCGTCGACCACGCTGAAGTGCGTGGTATGCGGGGTTTCCGCAACGGGAGTCAGGATGTCCTTGCCCAGGTCGGCGCTGCGCGATGCGTGTTGCGTATCGATGCCTGCGACGAGTTCGCGTGCATACTCCTTCGAGATCAGCCGCGTGAGCGGGATCGTCGTGAAATCCGCGTCGCCCATCCATCGCGCACGATCGAGATATGCGCGGCGCGCCACTTCGAGGCGCAGATGCACAGTCATCGCATCGCCACGTTTCCGGCCGGAGATTCCCAGCGCTTCCAGCTGGTTCAGTGTCAGCATCATCACCATGCCACCGGAACTCGGCGGCCCCATGGCGATGAGTTCATGTCCATTGAAGGTGCCAAGCACCGGCTCACGCTCCACCGCCTTGTACGTCGACAGGTCGGCGCGGCTGATCAATCCGCCGTGCGCACGCATCTGTGCACTGATCGAGTCGGCAATCCACCCCGTATAGAACGCATCGGCGCCCCCTTCAGCGATTGCGCGCAGTGCGCGGCCGAGTTGCGGGAGCTTGAGCGTATCACCGCCGATCCACGTCGCGCCACCGGCCTTTCCGTACGCCGCCACCGACGACGGAAACGCGCCCAGCGTCGTGGCGATGGCCGAATTGAGTTCGCTGGCCAGCGGCGCCGAGAGGGCGAACCCCTGCTCCGCCAGCAGCACGGCGGGCATGACCACGTCCATCCATGGCAGTTTGCCAAACTTCCCGTGCGCCATCGCAAGACCGCGCACGGTTCCTGGCACACCCATCGCCTGCCAGCCGGAGTCCGTCGCCGCCGGCGCGATCGCTCCCGTTGCGTCGAGATACATCGTCGGCGTGGCCTTGGCGGGCGCCTTCTCGCGGTAGTCGATCGTCGTTGCCGTGCCATCCGCGAGCCGGATCACCATGAAACCACCGCCACCGATGTTCCCCGCCGAGGGGTGGGTGACGGCCAGCGCGAAGGCCGTTGCGACGGCGGCGTCGACCGCGTTGCCACCGTTGGCGAGCATCGCGGCGCCTGCGTCCGAGGACAGGTGATGGGCGGAGACGACCACTCCAGTGGTTGATACCAGTTCATCGGCCGACGCTGCAGCCGCAGGCAGAGTCTCCGCGGAGCGACCGCAGGCCGTCGTGAGCGCGGCAATCAGGGCGATCGCGATCGCCGTGGACCTGTGCTGGAGTGCGGTGGACATCGATGCGGCCGGAGTCGGGGAGAATTGGCGCTGGTGGGGATCGTCGCGCTGGGCGGGCGACGGTCGCGTCGGTGGGCAAGTTACCTCCTGCGACTCGGGCGAGTGTGCGGGCTGCAGGCCGGCGACTGGCGCAGTGCTTCAATAGGTTCCCCGAATACAGGCACGTAATCGGTGGACTCCCTGAGGCTTGAGCGCAGATGACCGAGCAGATCCGATTCAACGACGGCACGGCCTACGCGAACTTCATGGGTGCGTGGAGTCAGCCGGCGGGTGACGTCTTTCTGGACTGGCTGGACATCTCGGCCGGCGCGCGCTGGCTGGATGTCGGCTGCGGCAATGGTGCGTTCACCACACGAATCTGTGAGCGCAGCGCCCCGGCGTCGGTGGTCGGAATTGATCCGTCACCTGCGCAGCTCGATTATGCGCGCGGGCAACACGCCCTCCGCGATGTCGAGTTTCACCCGGGCAGCGCGATGGCGCTGCCGTTCGGTGACGGCACTTTTGATGCAGCTGTCATGCCGCTCGTGATCCCGTTCGTGCCCGAGCCGGCGGTCGGCGTCGGTGAGATGGTCCGTGTGGTGCGGGCGGGCGGAAGTGTTGCCGCCTACATCTGGGATATGGACGGCGATGGCTTTCCGTACGAATCACTGCACGACGCGATCCGTGGTCGCGGCTTTGTGGTGCCGACGCCACCGCACCCGGAGGTATCCAGCCTCGATGCGCTCGCCGCATTGTGGCGTGACGCCGGGCTGCAGCAGGTTGGAACGCGGACGATCCCGGTGCAGCGCACGTTCAGCGATTTTGACGAGTACTGGGCGGCCGTGCTCGGAGGCGCGAGTGTGGCAGCGTTGCTTGGCGGGATGCCGGCTGAGGAACGCGCCATCATCCGTCAGGCGATGCAACGGAAGCTGCCGGCGGATGCCGACGGACGCATTACACTGTCGGCCGTGGCCAATGCCGTGCGTGGTCGGGTGCCGGGCGTGGGTGGTGCTGACGCCTGAGGTCGTGCGCTGAGGACGGACATCGCGCGACACGCATCACTTCCGGTGACTCACCGCAGGCTTTAGACTTTTCATAAGACTATTTGCTCGACTGAGGTCAACCCGCCTGTTTCGAGTCACCGCGTCGCGTTCGCAAAGAACCAGCACGCTCGTCTTCGGAAAAACCGCCGTTCATGCGACGCAGCAGCGATCCGTCACACCACTTTCATCGCGAGAGAAGTTCATGCGGGTGCGAACACTGGTATGCCTTCTTGGCGCGTTTCCTTGCTGGGCCGTGCCTGCGACCGCCCAGGATTCGGCGCGAGTCGTCACGTTTCATCGAGGACAGTGGGGCGCACTCTTCTCGATCGACAACCCGTTTGTAAGCGCCGGAGCCCTGCGCTTCACATCGCCCCGGGCCGCCTGGACCATCAATGCGACAGCGGACTTGAATGCGTCGTCGGGCTCCCGCGACACCGCGACCGGTACCGCCAAGTCCTCTGCAGGTGCCGGCAGCGTGTTCCTCAACCTCGGCCGCCGCAGGTATGCGATGCCCCGTGGCCGTGTGGTTGCCTTCTCCGGGCTCGGCGTCACTGGCGCCTACAGTCGCTCCCAACAGCGCTTCGGCGCGACGCGCACCACGAGGAGCAATTACGGCACCGGTGCATTCGCCGAATTCGGCGCACAGGTACATGTCACTCCCTACCTGAGCCTCGGCGCCCTCTGGCCAATTCAGGCGACGGTCTGGCAAGCCTCATCGGACGATGGCACCCGGCAGCGGA
>JANPFJ010000055.1:0-5363 GCA_031423355.1 Gemmatimonadaceae bacterium
GTACGCGGCATCGTGGGACGTGTTGGGGTCGCTGGTGGCGTGGAATCGAAGTTCGGATAGCACAAAGCCGGATGGGGCGCCCGGATGGCAAGGCGAAAACCACAGCAATACCAGCGGTATTGCGAGGATTTTCAACGCAGCGAGCCGGGATGCGCCGACCGGCGACTGCTTCCCGAACTTCGTTTCCAGGCCACTAGATGGCCTTCGCGAGGCGTGAGACGACGTCGGTCAGTGTCCTGGAGTGATGTGGTGTCCCGACACGTGGCGGAGCGGCGGCGGCACACCACGCGCGACTGCACGACACCAACGTATCACACTGTGACCGCAGCTGAAGCAACGTGCTCCAAGGTGCGCGGTTGATCCGCGTGCTACAGGACCTGACAGTCGCGCGCCGCGAGCAGTGAAAATCGATACCTGCGCGCCGATCGTCCCTACCTCGCTCCCGCCTCACTCCGCACCCACGCCGCCACCCGATCACGCACCACCGTCATCGGCAAGCTCCCGCTCCCGATCAGCATGTCGTGATACGCCGGCAGGTTGAACCGCGCACCAAGCGCCTGCTCGGCGCCCGCACGCATCCGCACGAATTCGCGGCTTCCCATCTTGTACGCCAGCGCCTGTCCCGGCAGGTCGGTGCTGTAGCGGAGCGACTCGGTGCCGATCTGCGCCTCTGATTCGAGCACGTGCACGCGCATGAATGACATCGCGCGATCGCGCGACCAGCCAAGTCCGTTCATGCCGGTATCCACGACCAGCCGACACGAAATGAACATGTCCATCGCCAGTCGCCCGTATCGGTCGTACGGATCGTCGTAGAGGCCAAGCTCTCCGGCGACGATGCTCGCGTAGTCTCCCCATCCTTCGCCAAATGCGGTGTAGTAGCGATCGCGCCGATACGCCGGCAGCGCGGTGTTCTCGCGACTGAGGTTCACCTGAAAATGATGTCCCGGCCACAGCTCATGCGCGATCAACGGCGCGGCAGTGAGCAGCGAGCGCTGCTCGAGCTGTGTGCCATTGTAGAAGTAGTGGCCCACCGAGTCGCGCGCGGTGGGCACCTGGTAGTAGCCGAACGTCATTGCAGGCTCGAGCTCAGGGGGCAACCGTCGCACATCACCCTGCGCGCGAGGCAGCGTGCCGAAGGCGCGTGGAATCTGCGGCCAGAGTCGAGTCGCGTAACTCATCAGCCGATCGCCGAACTCCTCCGGCGATTTCGCGATGAACCGGGGATCCTTTGCGAGTTGCGCGTGAAACGCCGATCGGGAACCGGTGTAGCCAACCGCCGCACGAATGGCCGTCATCTCGCGCTCGATTCGGGCCACTTCGCCAAGGCCGATCTGGTGCACTTCCTCGGCAGTCACCGGCAGTGTGGTGTGATACCGCACCAGCCAATCATACCAGGCGCGTCCCCCCGGATAGTGCACCAGGCCGACCTGCGTGCTGGCCGCGGAGGCATACGAACCGGTGAGCAGTGCGACCAACTGATCGACGGCGGGGGCAATCCGAGTCTCGACTTCACGCGCTGCCGACGCCAGAAATGCGGCTCGCGTTGCCGAGTCGAGCGCGGTGGCGCGTGCAGGCGGCACGGCGAACGGACTTCCCGCCCCACGCGCAGCATACGTGCGCACGAGCGCCACACTGGCCGGCAACGCCTGCGCCGACAGGCGAATGCCTCGGGCCGCGCGCTGCTCCAGTCCCGTGCGGATCGAGTCGATCAGCGGTGCCACTTCGCGCAGCAGGTGCAGATACCGCGTTGTATCTGATGCAGCACGGAGCGGACGGGCGCCGAAGCCTCTCGCGATGCCACCGAGCGGCGAGGCATACGGTGTGATCGTCGAGAAATCGACCCACCAGAACGGCCCTTTCTGACGGTTCATGCCCGCTTCCCAGGCGAGCAGTTGCACCGTCAACCGTTCCTCCGCCTCGAGCGATGCCATCGGGATGGCACGCACCTGCTGCGCGACCCACGCCCAGCGCTGCGCATCACGCTCCCAGGCACGACGGGTGGGATCAGGAAGATGTCGATTCGTCGTGTCGGAGACATCGAAGTCGAATCCCGACGCGCGCATGCCACGGGTGACGGTATCGAGCAGCGCGGCGACCTGCTGCGACGGTGACTGCCCCTGCTGCGCGAGGATCGGGGAAGCGCCGATCGTCACGAGACCGAGGATACGCGCCAGTGCCCAGGCCCGCGCGAACGATCGTGCAGCGCTCATGATTCAGGGTACCGCGGTGTAGTGCCCATGAATGCACAACCAGCGCCCGCCTTCCTTCACAAAGATGCGCGTCGACTTGCCGCGGCTGGTGAACCGCTTCCCCTCGATGAACCCTTCGTCGGTCCAGTAGTACGTCACCCATGCCACGTTGCCGCGGACCGTGACGTCGGGCTGGTGCATCACGGTGTGCACCTGCTTGGCGCGCTGCACGTAGCTCGCGATGCCACGCACCTCCTCGGCCTTTCCCTCGGCCAGATAGGTGTCATTTTCGCCGAACTGGGTGAACGTCGGGTGGACGTGGGTCGCGTACAGCGTGGCATCGCCCGCTTCGATCGCCGCCCACATCGCCACCATGGTGGCCTTCACCGCTTCGACGTCGCGCGGATCGGAGCCTTCGCGGTTTTGTGCGGCGGCGGGCAGTGCAAGAATCGCGAGCAGGAGCGCGGCGAGCGAGAAAGTGCAGGCGGTGGTGAGCATGCTGGTCAGCTGGCGCGACAACCCAGCGCGGAGCCTGACAGCGAATGCGTGAGGAGGGGTCATGGTGTCGAAGATGCCGGTGTGTACCGGGCGGGGTCCAGTCCCGGTGCTCCGCGGTCCTGAGATTTCGCGAACGGCACGCGTCGCTCGTGTCGGGCGGTGCGGCGAGGGAACGCCGGCAGGAACGCGTGGATTGAGGGCTGGCTATCTTCCGCTGCGGCGCTTCTGCTCTCCTCACACAAACGTGCATGACCACCGCTGACGATCGGCTATACCGCGGGACCGACGGTCTCAATTCCGGCGCGCGACGTGCAGGGCTGGACGCTGGTCAGGTCACCCCAGTCGAACGATTTTTCACGCGCAGCCATGCCACGCCGCCGACCATCGACCTGGCACACTGGCGGCTGGTTGTCGACGGGATGGTCGAGCGCCCGCAGTCGCTGTCGTTTGTCGAGCTCCAGGAGCTGCCGCGGCGAGAGGTCGTCTCGACGCTGCTCTGCGCCGGGCTGCGGCGCGATGAGTTGCTCTCGGTCGCGCCACTGCCGGGAGAGCTGCCATGGGGGCCGGAGCCGGCGAGCACCGGACGTTGGAGCGGCGTCTCGCTGCGCGATGTGTTGCTGGCGAGCGGACTCTCGGCGGCTGCGCACCACATCGAGTTCACTGGAATGGATGCCGTGGAGCGACGCGGTCGACGCTTCGGTTTCGGCGGATCCATCAGCCGTGAGAAGGCACTGGAGCCCGATGTGCTGCTGGCCTTCGAACTCAACGGACAGCCATTGTCGCCAACGCACGGCTTTCCAGTGCGCACGATCGTGCCGGGATGGATCGGTGCGCGCAGCGTGAAGTGGCTTGGTCGAATCACGGCGGCGGCCGAGCCATCGTCGAACTATTTCCAGACGCACGCGTATCGTGTGCAGCGCGAGCCGGATACAGCGCGACCGGGCGACGTGACCGGTGGCGTCGCGCTGGGCGAAATCACGCTGAACTCGGTGATTCTCGATCCGTCGCCCGATCAGCGGGTGGCCGCCGGGCCGGTGGTGCTGCGCGGCTGGGCGATCGGCACCGGGGCGTGCGCGATCACTGCCGTCGAGTATTCGACTGATGGCGGGGCGCAGTGGCATGTGGCCACGCTTGACGCAGTGCGGGATCGCTGGACCTGGACACGTTGGCAGGCGACCGCGTCACTCACGGCGGGGCATCACGCGCTGATGGTTCGCGCCGTTGACGAAACAGGTGCGACGCAGCCGAGCGATCTGGCGCAGGTGTGGAATGTGAAGGGGTACCTCAACAACGCGTGGCACCGGGTCAACGTCACCGCGGAGTGACTGCTACCGCTTGGCGATCTTCGAGATCGTCTTGCTGACGGAGCGCGATGGTACGTCCATGTCTGCTGCCGCGAACTGGACGGCGGCCTTCACCAGCGCTTTCACTCTCGGGTTGCGATAGTCTGTGGTATTGCTGACCGGTACATGTCGGATCAGGTTGCCCGTTCCCTGCAGCAAATGATGCGGGTCAGGCAATCGCGTGCCCTTGTTGAAACCAAGGTTGACGTGATTGGTGTAGATCGGGAGCATGCAGTATGCGTCCCCCAGCTTTTCTGACAGCGAGAAGACGGCCGTCAGCGCGTGTGTGTGGTAGAGCAGTTCATTCGCGGTCGGGTGCAATTCGAGCATGAACGATCGCAGGTCGCAGAAAAGCTCGATCAGTTCGGGGTCCTTGCGATCGAGCAGCGCACGGAAGTCCGGGTGAATGGCTCGCGCGGGTGTCATGGGGCAGTCTGAATCGATGTGGGCGAAACAGAGACGGTGGATGGGCCGTCTGGTGCGCAGCGTCCATCCGCGTGGGCGGGCGGCCGACCGAACAACGTGATTGGCGCGCACAAGGCGCGGCAAGCGACCTCAGCACTACGCCCGCCCGCGGCCGCGAAACACGAGGCTCCGTCCCCATCGAGCCAGAAACTCCGTCCCCATCAAGCCAGAAACTCCGTCCCCAGCGAGACCCGCCGGTCGCGGGCACCACGTTGTATCGTCCGGCATTCACGAGCAGACGCAACCCGGCGCCAACTCAGGAGTCACCCAGAGTGAGTCTCATCATCACGCCATCCGCCCACTCGCGCGTCCGCGACCTCGAGGAACTCGTCGCGTTCCTGCACACGATCGTCGCCGACCGCCTCACGCGCGTGGCCTCGGAGCTGGAGCAGCATGGCCGCGGCGAAACGCACCTGCCGCCGGCCCCTCCGGATGTGGTGGTCTACCCGCTGACCACCGACGAGGTCAGCGCGATCGTGCGGGGCTGTGCCGCCCGCGACGTTCCGGTCATCGCGTACGGCGCCGGCAGTTCGCTCGAAGGGCATGTCAGCGCCGTCGAAGGCGGCGTGTCGCTCGATCTCTCGCGAATGGACCGGGTTCTGCGCGTGAGCGTCGAGGATCTCGACGTCACCGTCGAGGCAGGCGTCACTCGCACGCAGCTGGTGCGCGAACTCGCGCCGACCGGTGCCACTTTCTTCGTCGACCCCGGTGCCGATGCCACGATCGGCGGCATGATCGCGACCGGTGCGTCAGGCACGACGTCAGTGCGCTACGGCACGATGCGCGAGAACACACTGTCGCTCACGGTGGTGATGGCAGACGGCACGGTGATCCGCACCGGCAGTCGAGCGCGCAAGTCATCCGC
>JANPFJ010000056.1:0-1258 GCA_031423355.1 Gemmatimonadaceae bacterium
GACTCGGGTTTGCGCTTGCGTCCTCGTCTGCCCTCTCGGTGGCGGGCGGCCAGACGCTTGACTCCCTGTCTATTGCCGGCATGCGCTGGCGCACTGTGGGTCCTGCCAACTTCATGGGGCGTATGTCCGATGTGGTGGGCATCCCCAGTCCATCCAAAACGCTTTTCGTCGCCGCGGCGGCCGGTGGAATCTGGAAGACCACCAACAACGGCATCACGTGGCGTCCGGTGTTTGACGACAAGCGCGTGATCTCGATGGGCATGTTGGCGATCGCGCCAACCGATACGCAGCAGGTGTGGGCGGGCACCGGCGAACCCAACTCGCGCAACTCGATCGAACCGGGCGGCGGCATTTACAAGTCGACCGACGGTGGTATCACGTGGACGCTCAAGGGGCTCGAGAAGACCGAGGCTATTGGTCGCATCGTGGTGCATCCCACCAATCCGAATACCGTGTTTGTCGCGGCGCTTGGTGCGACATGGCGGAGTAACGCCGAGCGTGGGTTGTATCGCACGACTGACGGTGGGAGCACGTGGCAGCTGGTGAAGTTCGTGAGCGACAAGGCAGGATTTATTGACGTCGCGATTAACCAGAAGGATCCGAACATTTTGTTTGCGTCCAGCTGGGAGCGGTATCGCACGCCGTATTCGCTCAAGAGCGGTGGTCCGGGTTCGGCGCTGTGGAA
This sequence comes from Gemmatimonadaceae bacterium, assembly GCA_031423355.1. Taxonomy (GTDB): domain Bacteria; phylum Gemmatimonadota; class Gemmatimonadetes; order Gemmatimonadales; family Gemmatimonadaceae; genus JACMLX01. The sequence continues at coordinate 686 of JANPFJ010000056.1, forward strand.
AAGCGCGGACGGAGGCACCTCGTGGAGCGAAGTGAAGGGCGGTGGATGGCCCGATGGTCTCAAGGGGCGCATCAACCTTGATATCAGTAAAGCGAACCCCAACATCATCTATGCGATGGTCGAGGGCACGGGCCTTGACGCGAAGGGCGGCTACGAGCCCTCACGCTCGCCGCGCGACAACGGCTTGTGGCGTTCGACCGATGGTGGCGCCACGTGGACCAAGATGAACAGCATCAACGTGCGTCCGTTCTATTACAGCCAAGTGCGTTCCGATCCCAAGAACGCCGATCGTGTCTACTTCAGCAGCACCGAACTGCAGGTGTCTGATGATGGCGGAAAGACGTCGCGCGGTGCGGCGCAGGGCGTGCACATCGACACGCACGGGTTGTGGATTGATCCGAACGACACGGAGCGCTGGGTGATTGCGAACGACGGCGGAGTGGCGTTCACGTTCGACAAGGGCGGCAACTTTACGCAGATGCAGAACTTGGCCATCGGCCAGTTTTACGAAGTGGCGTTTGACATGGCCGTGCCGTACAACATCTGCGGTGGTGCGCAAGACAATGGCACATG
>JANPFJ010000057.1:0-5447 GCA_031423355.1 Gemmatimonadaceae bacterium
CGCCCGTCCGTACAGTGTCACGGTGACTGACGGATCGCGCATGATGGCGCGGTACTCACCGCGGCCCACAGGCGTCGCCGCCTTCGCGGGATACCACACTTCGACCGTCAACGATCGATCGCGGCGCACCGTGGAGTCACCGGCCTTCGTTCGAAGGATGTCGGGCCGATCCGGATCGATGACGGTGATGGTTCGGACCCCCACGGCATGCACACCAAACTCGGCGAGCGCCGGTGCAAAAGGCGTCACGACATCAATGCGATTGTCGAGCGCGCGGGCGGGAGGGGGCGACGACCGATCGACGCGGTCACTGGTGTCACGGCGAGCCTGCGCATGAGCGACGACCGGAATCGCCAAGCCGAGCAGTGCCGCAAGGGCAATGATGAGCGCATGCCGGGCAGGGCGCGATCCGAGCGCGCTCATTTCCTGCCTCATCGTCGCCGACTCGGCGGCAGCCTCAGAAGGACTCCCCGCCTGTCGCACAGCGGAATAGTCGAGCCTCGCGGCGGCACGCGTGACACTGGTCTTGTTCATGGTGACAATCTGTCCGGCGTGACGACTCTTGTCACGTTCACGCGGCTTAGCCCGCGGCCTCGCCGAGCGCCGCGGAATAGACCGCGAGATCCTCAGCCGAGAAGCAACAGAATGTCACGGCACGAAGGCCTGGTGCCGCGGCAAGACCCGCGCGCACTGTCGTCACGGCAATCGCGGCCGCTTGTGCGATCGGGAACCCGTAGATCCCCGTGCTGATGCTCGGGAATGCGAGGGTGGCAATCTCCGTTTGCGCCGCGATCGCGAGCACGGCTGTGTAGCACGCCGCGAGCGTCGTCGCCTCTCCATGCGCGCCGCCGCGCCAGACGGGACCAACCGTATGGATGATGTATTTGGCCGGCAAGCGATAGCCGCGAGTGAGTTTGGCTTCGCCGGGCCGGCAGCCGCCAAGCAGGCGGCACTCGTGCACGAGGTCGGGGCCGGCCGCGCGATGAATGGCGCCATCGACGCCGCCGCCCCCGAGCAGCGACGAGTTTGCAGCATTGACGATGGCGTCAACGGCGAGCGTCGTGATGTCAGCGCGAATCGCGCGGAGCGTGGTCACCATTGGATAGCCTGCTGACGAGACTGGTTCTGCTCCACGGCAACCGCACTGAAGATCTGCCTGATCACCTTACGCCGGTCGCCGTGTCAGCAACATACCGCGTTGGTCGGCGCAGTTGCGCGACCGTGTCTCAGGAGATGCTGGGACACTCGCCACAAACCCGCGCACCGCACTAAATGCCGTTGGTCGTGTCGGCGACAGGATATGACTGCAGGCACTGCTGGTCGAGCTGCTGGCGCAGTCGCCGCGTCTCCTGCGAGGGGCCCTCCATCGGCTCGAGATTGCCGGCCCGGGCGTCGCGCGCCACAATCCTCGAGTGCACGACGAATGCCGAGGACGTCTTCGGACCCCAGATAAACTGGATGTCCTCAATGCCCCATTGGCGCTTCACATACGTGGGAACACTCAACCAAAAATCCGTTACGAAGACTTCCTTCCCGCTCGCTCGCGCCGCCATCGTGACACATTCGACGACGGTATCCCACTGCGGAGGCGTGATGCGTCGAGCGAGCGTGCGGTACGGGGTCGATGCGCAGCCACACACGAGAAGGAGCGCGGCGAAGCAAGGAGTAGCGCGAACGATGGAATAGCGCACGTGAGGAGCTCCGGTCAGCGCATCAGCGGGATCTTCGGTGGACGGCCGCACCATTTGGTCCGGCTGACAAAACTGGGTTCTGTTGCAACGCGACCGAACTAAAGGTGCTACTGCTCCGCAATCGGCGGTCGTAGCGACAGCAGTAACGCGGTGAGCCGCTGCGAACAGACGCCGCGCCCCGCACACAGCCTACCGCGTTGCGACGGCGGGATATCCCGCCAGGCACTGCGCATCGAGTTGCCGGGCGACCGTCCACGCCGGACCCGATGCGTGAGCCGAGTCGCGCCGGAACGCCTGCGCCGCCCAATGAAACGCTTCCGTGGTCACGAGCACGGCGCTGTCGCCCGCCGCTCGTGTGACGTGGACGCGGCCGAGCACAGTCGCACGCGTCGCCGGACGGTAGGGGCTGAACGGCTGGACGCCGGGCGTGACGACGATACTGGTATCGTCAACGTCGGCGAAGAAGTTGTTCGCGCGCGCGCTCAGCATCACGCAATCCACGACGCTGGCCCACGCCGTGGGCGACACGAGCCGCGGCGTCGGCTGCGTTGGGCGGGCGGTCGCGCATCCTGCAAGCATCGCGAGTGTCACGACGCCGTGCAGCGTTGCGCGTACGGTACAGGCGTGAGATTCGGTGCGCATGTCGCTACCTCGCGTATGGAAGACTGCGGAACAGCCCCTTGACCGGCCAACGACAATCGAACCACTCACACTAATGTCACACTTGCAACCTAAGCCCCAGAGCGATCAATCCCAGGCCTGACGAGTAGCATCGCCGTCGCCCATCGACCACACAAGAGGCCCCGCATCGTTGGCGATCAACTCGACATCCGAACGCGCCTGCCCGCCCCGAACGAGCACGAGCCCGCCAGGCAGCGATATCACGCACGGACGTGCAGGCTCGCCGGATGGATCGAGGCTGCCGTGAGGCGGCGCGCCAGCAGACCGACTCGACGCGCGGCAGCCGAGGCGCCCGAGCCCCGGAGAAGCGCGTGTGACTCCTTGTCTAATCCCACGGCCCCGCGACGTCCGTCAGGATGCGGCAAGCGCCGCCGGGCGCAGGATTTCGAGGACTTCCAGCCACTCCCACGCAGCGACAACTAGTGGCCTGGAATCGAAGTTCGGCTAGTAGTCGCCGGTCGGAGCATCCCGGCTGGCTGCGTTGAAAATCCTCGCAATACTTTGTCAGGGTCCAGCGCCGGCACCACCTCCGCACCGTGACGCGCACGTCCACGAGCCAGCGCGATGCGCATGACCTGCACTGAGCCTGCGTGCCTCATTTGGTCATCATGCACTGACGCAGGAATGCGGCAGCCGACGGCGTGATGCCCACCACCTTGTTGGTGGCCTGTCGATACAGCTTGAAGTTGAGTTCCGTCTCCGGACGTTCGTCGGCCCAGTCGACGAACGGGCGCAGCTGCGGCCGACCCATCGCACGCGTCGCGCGCGCCGTCCGCCGCACGGCGATCGTGACGCGGGGGGTCTGCCGTGCGAGGCCAGGACGTCGAGGGGTCGCTGCGGCTGACGTGACGATGCCCACCCCGATCAAGCCAACGCCGCCTTCGTTCTCGCTCGCGAAGAGAAAGATCTCGTCGCCGACGCTGACCTGCTTCCCGCCGTACATCGTCTTCTGCGCGGCGAACCTGAACGTCGGCGCCGTCGCGTCGCCAATCTCGGCCTTGATCACGTAGCTCACACACGCGCCTCAGCAGTAAACACGATCACACGACGCTGGACCCTAACGCATAGGCTGCAGAGTGCCCGCCCGATGATTCTACCACGCACCAAGACTTCTAGCACTCTGCCTGCCTCATGTCCTTGTTAGACGGCGAATGCGCGCAGAGTCGGGGCAAGCCATTCAGTCACGCCGCTACCCGCGCCGCGTGGCGGGTGACGCCCGGCTGATCGCAACACTCGACCGCGCCGCTCATGGTATCGTCACCTCGGCGTACCGAACGCTCGCGGCGTGATCGACGGCCGCCACCACGGCGGCTGTCAGAGCGCGGATTCGCGGCCAGCTGGTCGACGTCAGTACGACAATCGCGATCCGACGCGCCGACTGATTCTGCTGGTAGCGAAGATTCGTATCGGTCGTGACGATGACCTCAAAGTCAGCGGCCTCGGCTGCGCTCAACAGCTCGCCATTCTGCAGCGTGGACCAGCCAAGTCGAACGCGGTCGCGATCACGTGATGCGGCATGGCACGACGCAGGGGCACCGGCGTGCCCTGATCGAAAACCACGCGCATCTACGCGGCGGTCAGAGCACTTCGCGCCGCGCGGTCCAGCACCGCGCGGACGTGCTCGCGGGTCACCCCGGGGAACCATTCGATGAACTCATGGACCGGCGCGTCAGCTTCGAGATTCTCGAAGAGCGCTGCCACTGGCACGCGCGTCCCTCGGAACAGCCACGCACCGCTGTACCGCTCTGGGTCGCGCTCGACCGCCGGACAGGAGGACCAGTCAAGCATGCTCAGAATATACCCAGAAGCCTGGTCGCCGGCTAGCACCAGCATTGGCTGCGGAGTGCCCGCACCGGAGACCCTACCACGCACCGACACTGGAGGCACTCCGGCTGGCATATGCCGATGTTAGCCGCCCACCACACGCAGTTCGCCCTCGCCCATCTCACGCAAAGCACTCAAAACCAATGGTGCGACTGGCGCGAGCGTCGGGAGCGTGTTGCTATGTGCGCGCACGACGACGATTCGGAGACGACGCCCGCGCAAATTCTGCTGAAAGCGCAGACTCTGATCCATCGTACACGAACGCATCGTATTCGAGTTCTGCCGCGTCCAGCAGCGGTCCGTCATCCAAATCGGACCAGCGGCGTGCATGCGTCGTCTCGATGCGGTGGCCGGGCAAGAGCGCGGCAAACGCGCTGGGCAGGTTGCTGTCGAGGAGTACCCGCACTGCGTGTCCGCGTTACGCGGCCGGTGTCAATAACGCTTGCTTGGCGAGTTCCAGGACCGCGACAGCGTGCTCACGCGAGACGCTCGGAAACTGCTCGACAAAATGGTCGAGCGGGTGCCCCGCCTCGAGGTAGTCGATCAGGCTCTGCACTGGTACGCGCGTCCCCGCAAACACCGGGGTGCCCCCGAGGCGATCGGGAGACGTAGAGATCAACGGGCTGGGCAGATTCGGCATGTACGTGGGGACCGAGAGATACTTCAACTTACACGACCGATCGCTGCGCGGGCCTATCAGAAATTTTGTGTGTGAGGCATATCATGATCTCTGACCGGAGTCAGTATGCCTCGAAGCAAAGCAGGTGGAGGGGCTGCGGAAGCAGCCCCGACCGTTGAGATCCCCTCGGCGCTCTTGGATGAGTTGGTCAAAGGCCCGATGTCCGCAGCGGCGGTGCAGGCCGTGTCGCTCGCTTTCAAAAAGGCGCTGATCGAGCGGGCGATGGGCGCGGAGCTGAGCCATCACCTGGGCTATCGCGCGGGCGAGACGCCGACGGCGGCGCAGACCAATCATCGCAATGGGCACTCGGAGAAGACGGTGCTGACCGAGGATGGCCCGGTGCGCATTGCGGTCCCCCGCGATCGGGATGGCGCGTTCGAGCCGGTCTTGATCCCGAAGCACGCGCGGCGCTTCACGGGATTCGACGACAAGATCATCGCGATGTACGCGCGCGGCATGACGGTGCGCGAGATCCAGGGCTTCCTCCGCGAGCAGTATGGCACGGAGGTGTCGCCCGACTTCATCAGCAGCGTCACCGACGCCGTCCTCGCCGAAGTCACGGCGTGGCAGCA
>JANPFJ010000058.1:0-14046 GCA_031423355.1 Gemmatimonadaceae bacterium
GCCGAATCGAGTGAGACGAAGGCCGTCAGCAGCAACGCGCTGGCCACCGCCGGCAGGCCGAGGCGCACGACAACCCGCGGCAGCGCGTCTTCGGCGAGGTTCATGTCCGCACCACCGACGCGGGGTCCTGCGATGGTCACACGCGCGCAGCGATCGCGTTCATGCCGTCAACGACGCGCGCGGCAAGTGCCGTCATCACCTTCGACGCCGGCGCCGCCGGTTCCACCGCGACCAGCGGTCGGCCGGAATCGCCGCCTTCGGCAATCCGCGGATCAATCGGAATCTGCGCCAGCAGCTCGAGCCCAACCTGATTGGCGAGCAGCTGCCCTCCACCGCTGCCGAACATCGCGATCGGCTTGCCCGTTTCCGGATTCTCGAACCAGCTCATGTTCTCGACGATGCCGAGTACCGGGACCGCGACACGCTCGAACATCTTCACGCCGCGCAACGCATCACCGGTCGACACTTGCTGTGGCGTGGTGACGATCAGCGCGGCACTGACGAGCGTGGTCTGTACCAGCGACAGCTGCGCATCACCCGTGCCCGGCGGCATGTCGACGATGAAGTAGTCGAGCTGCCCCCACTCCACGTCCTTGAGGAACTGGCCGATCAACTTCATCACGATCGGTCCGCGCCAGATCGCCGGCTGGTCCTTCTCGATCAGGAAGCCGAGCGAGATCAGTTTGACGCCGTACGCCTCGAGCGGAATGATCTTCGCGGCCTTGTTGACCTCCGGCTGCTGGTCGACGCCCATCATCAGCGGGATGTTCGGCCCATAGATATCGGCATCCATCAGGCCCACGCGATAGCCCAGCTGCGCCAGCGCAATCGCAAGGTTGACGCTGACCGTGCTCTTGCCAACGCCGCCCTTGCCTGAGCTGACGGCGAGAATACGGCCAAGGTTCGGCAGTGCCACGGGTGTCGGCGCCGCCACCCGTGCGGCCTGCTTCGCCGGTGCGGCCTCGGGAGCCATTGGCAGGGCCCGACCGGGCCGGGCCGGCGTGGGCGCCTGCTGGCGGGGATCGCGCACGTTCACCTTCACGTCCGACACCCCAGCCAGCTCGACGACCGCCTGGCGCACGTCGCGCACCAGAGCCGCATCATCCCGGCTGTCGAGGAGCAGCGTGAACTGGACCTTGCCGTCGACGGTGGTCGCGATGTCCTGGACCAGCTCGGCCGACATCACGTCGGTGCCGAGGCGCGCGTTCTGCACGCGGCTGAGTGCGGTGGTGATCTGCTGCGTCAACGACACGGTTACGGGCGAAAAGAGCGGAATGGGGGTCGGACGGGTGCGGATCGGCGGCCTGCGATCGGCCCTTCCGGCGAGCATGAACTGCCGAAACCTACTCCTCCGCCCTAGTGTTGCAGGGTCGCGACAGGATCGTCTCTGCGGTGGGAATTGCAACCTCGGATTCGGATCAACCCGTTGTGAGACGGGGAGTTACGAACCGGAGTCCTTTCCCGGATGCCGGATCTCGCTTGCGCCGCTCGCCGGTACGGGCGAGACTACTCCCGCCCGCCGTCCACCGAACGTCTCCGCCGCTGGAGCCGAAGGCCCGGCACCTTCCTGAGGCTTGCATGAACCTTTCGTCGACTCAGCTCCGCATGCTCGGCAGCGTGATGTACTTCGCCGCTGCGGCGCTGATCCTGAACTTCTTCGCGCAGTTCACGATTCAGGTCTGGCCCTTCAAGTTCAGTGAACTGAACTGGCGTGTTGGCGCCTCGGGTTTGATCATGGACGCGATGATCTCGACCGTCGTGCCGCAGGCGCTGATGTACTTCGCCGCCTTCATGAACAACGATCGCAAGACGCTCCAGTTCCTCCGCTGGGTGACGCTGCTCGCCGGTCTCGCGACGCTCGGACTGCTCCTGCTGTTCGCGCTCGACTCGGTGCAGATCCGCGCCCAGCTCCCGCAGAACGTGAAGGGCAACTTCATGAAGGTCGCGCTGCGTGCTGGTTTCGTGGGCGTGCTCCTCTCGACGCTCTTCGTCTGGTTCGGCCTGACGGTCGGCAAGGTCTTGAAGAGTCAGGGCACCGTGCGGGCGATCGGCGGCAAGGACCCGGCACAGGAAGGGTTGCTGGTGGTCGGCAATCGCGAGGCAGCGCGTCCGAATCTGCGCTCGATCGACGCCGCCGAGAGCAAGTAGGCGACGGAAGACGGAACACACCGTCGGACGGCCCATCGACAGCGAGGTACGTCTGCAGGTCGATGCGGCGGCCGTACCATGGCGGCACCTGTCCAGACTCACTGGAGAGGTGCCGCGCTGCTTGTGGGAGGGACTCGCCGGTCGATCGTGTCCTGCTGCCGATCGACGGCGTGCAGGCGGCGATCGCCAGCAGCATCACGCGCGGATGCCGCCTCATCGTTCGGTCGAGGCGAGCATTCCGGTTTCGAGCGCCAGTGCGGTGAGTCCGGCCACCGTGCTCACTCCCAGCTTCCGCATCAATCGCTCGCGATGGGTCTCGACCGTGCGCGGGCTGATGCCGAACGAGGCAGCGATCGCCTTGTTGGTCTGCCCCGATGCGATGCCGCGCAGCACATCGCACTCCCGCGGCGTGAGTCGTGCGATGCGCTCCCACGGCGTGAATCCGCCTGGCACCTCGGTCGGTGTCGTGGCGGCGCGCGAGCCACCGACGGCCAGCCGCAACTGCGTCACGAGCATCGTCGCCGCGCTGTCCTTCACGACATACGCACTGGCACCGGCCGCACGACTCTCGCGCGCATATTCCGCATCGTCGTACATGCTCAGCATCACCACCGTCAGCTCCTCCCGCTGCGCCTTCAACAACCGCACCAGGGCCAGCCCCGACATGTCCGGCAATCCCACGTCGACGACGGCCGCATCGGGCAGCAGACGCGCGGCCAGGGCCAGCGCGCTCGCACCGTCACTCGCCTCGCCAACCACCAGCATGTCGGGTACCGCCTCGAGAATACGACGCACGCCTTCGCGGACGATCGGATGATCGTCGACCACGAGCACGCGCAGCGGCGACAGTGCCGTCATTGCACGGCAACGGGAAGCACTTCATGCGCTCCGAGTGCCACCGCGAGACGGGTACCGCCCCGCGGAGACGGCTCCAGGCTCACTCGGCCGCCGAGCGCACATAGACGTTCCCGCATTCCGACCAGCCCCATGTGTCCCCCCTGTTCCCGTTGTACCAGCAGCGCCCGGGACGGCGGACCGACGCCATCATCATCCACCATCAGCAGCACCTCGTCGGCACCGACTTCGATGGTCACATGGATCTCATGCGCCTTGGCGTGACGGAGCGCATTGGTAATGCCCTCCTGCGCCGCGCGGAAGAGCGCCAGCTCCCGTTCGCGCGGCAGCGGTGCCATCGCGTCTGGCGCATGCAGGGACGCTCGCACCTGTCCCTCGCGTGACACCTGCGCGACCAGTGACCGCACCGCACTCAGCAAACCGAGGTCGTCGAGCAGCGAGGGACGCAACGCCGCGGTCACACGTCGCAGGCTGGAGAGGCCAGCCGTCACCAGCGAATCAAGGCGCCCTGCCACGGCATCCGCACCAGCAACCGTGTGGAGTGCCCCGACTTCCATCCGCATCGCGCTGAAGAGCTGCCCGGTTTCGTCATGCAGTTCACGCGCCAGTCGCTTGCGCTCATCCTCGTGCTGCTCGACGAGGCGTGCCGAGAGGCGCGCCAGTTCGCCGGTGCGTGCTTCGAGCTGCGACGTCAGCTCCGCCTGCTGCAACGCCGAACCGACCTGTCGCCCCAACGCGCGCAGAAACTCCTCGTCGAGCGCGCTGAACGGGTCGCGTACGTCGCCGGTCAGCACCAGCACATGCGTCACCTGACCGTCGCGATAGATCGGCAGGCCCGCGACAAACCGCTCGGCACCGGAGCTGGGCGGGATCGCTGCGCTGGCACTTCGACCGTCACGCACGGCCTGCGCAACCACCGCGGCCACCGCCGGGGGCAGTGTGTCGCCACGCCATCCCTGCGCCCTGCCCGCGCCATCGATCACGCTGGCATCCATCACATGGAACAGCGCGGTGCCGCTCACGCCGCGCAGGCGCAACGGCCGCTCGAGCAGTGCCGCGATCACCGCGTCACCCCGCGCGCTGGCTTGCACGTCGGCCGACAGCCGGGCCAGCGCCTCGAGTCCGCGTCGCAGGTCGTCGATCACCAGTATCCCGATGCCGCCCAGCACCGCCAGAATGAAGATGATGTCGAGGTAGTAGCCCCAGGGCACCCACGCTCCGCGCGCGCGCAGCAGCGGGTAATCCAGATGGTGCACCGCCCACAGTGTGAACGCCGCCGCCAGCGTCCAGGCACCGGGTGAGCCGGTACGCTGTGCATGGCGTGCGAAGCTGATGCCGGTGATCAGGGTGGCCGCGCTGAGAAACGCGATCGCGGGCACCACCGCCAGCAGGAAGTTCTCGAGCGAGAAGATCGCGATGTAGCTCCACACCACCGGAAAGAGCGCCAGCAGCAGCAACTGCGGGGTGAAGCGCAACCCGCGCGAAAAGCTGATGGCCGCAGCGAGAAATCCAAGTGCGGTCCAGCCGGTCAGCACCTGATGCCAGAACAACCAGCCGCTGTCCTGCGTGCGGATGAAGCCGATGATGATGCCGACGCGAACGGCATACAGTCCCCAGCTGGCCGACCACCAAGCGTAGTACGGCTTGCGGAAGCGTGAGTACAACCAGGCGCAGTAGCCCGCACCTCCGAGCGCGATCAGCGCCAGCAGCAGCGCCGCCGCAAACTCGGTCATGGTGCGCTCCGCCCTACTCCGTCACGGCGCCGCTGGCGCGCGGCGCTGGCGGAGCATGATCGGTTGGCGTGGCGGCGAGTGCCGCGCGTGCCGCAGCCAAGACACGCGTCTCGACATCCTTCAGCGACCCATGCACCAGTGCACCGCTCGCCTTGGCGTGACCGCCTCCGTCGAAGAGTCGCGCCAGCGCGTTGACGTCAATGTTACCGGAACTGCGGAAGCTGATCTTGACGCGATTGTGTCCCAGATCACGAAAGAAGATGGCGAGCCGCGTGCCGGCGATCGATCGCGGATGCTCGACGATACCATCCATCTCCTCACTGGACACGTGATAGCGCTCCTTCGCGCCCACCGTCAGCGACAACCAACTGAGCCCGATCGACTCATCGACCCCCAGCGACTGGAGCGCCTCCGCCAGCAGACGTACGCGTCCCGGACTCACCGATGCATAGACGCGGCGATACATCAGCTCCGGATCGACCCCGTGGGCAAGCAGCTGCGCCGCAATGGCGTGCACCCGCGGTGTGGTATTGCTGAACCGGAAGCCGCCGGTGTCGGTCAGGATCGCGACGTAGAGCGCCGTCGCCGTTTCCATGTCGATCGCCAGATCGAGCACCTGCGCGAGATCGAACACCAGCTCACCCGTCGCCGAGGCGCGGGTGTCAGCCACGATCACTTCCGCCGGCGGTTCGTCACTCGGGATGTGATGGTCGATACAGAATCGGGGGACCTTGGCGGCGCGCACGGTGTCGGCGAGTGCACCGAGCCGTTTCACATCGCTGATGTCGACGACCAGCAGCGCGTCGACGTCGGGGTCACCGAGCGCGGCGGCGCCCTGGTCGCTGAAGTCCTGCACGGGTCCACCGAGGAGGAAACGCAACATCGTGGGCCACGGGGTGGGGTTCACGATACGACACTGGATGCCGAGCTGCGACAGCAGGCGCGAGAGCGCGGCTTCCGACCCGCACCCATCACCATCGCTGTTGACGTGCGTGGAGAGGGCCACCGTCATGCCGGATTTCAGGCCGGACGCCAGTGTCCTGATCGCATCGACGCGATCGGGCGGTACAGCAAGAAGGTCGCGCATTGGGGGCATGATTTCATGAAAATAGAGCGGCGCCCGGTGGTCCGGGCGCCGCTGACCAACCACAAATGATGGCCGACCTCAGTCGCCGGATCCCGCCCCACCCGATTCGGCCTTCCCGATGGTCGAGTTCCGCATGCCGTACAGGAAGTAGACTGACATGCCGATAGCGGTCCAGACGCCGAGCAGCGTCCAGGTGAGCCCCGGCAGCTGGTACATCATGAACAGCGTGGCACCGGCGCCAAGAAGCGGCACGAGGGGCACCAGCGGCGTCCGGAACGGGCGCTGGAGTTCGGGCGAGCGCACGCGCAGCACCCACACGCCGATGCACACGGTCGCGAAAGCCGCCAGCGTGCCACCCGACACGAGCTCACCGAGCAGGCCAAGCGGGAAGAAACCGGCTATGACGATGGCGACGGCGCCGACGATCCAGGTGGACGCCGACGGCGTCTGGTACTTCGGGTGCACCTTGGCGAAGATCCGCGGCAGCAGGCCGTCACGCGACATGGTGAAGAAGATGCGCGGCTGGCCCATGAGCATCACCAGCACAACCGACGACAGACCGGCCACGGCACCGACGTTCACGAGGTATTCGAGCCACTTGAGCTGCGGCACGGCCTCGAGCGCGGCCGACACCGGATGAGCAACGCCGAGCGCCGTGTAGGGCGCGAGACCAGTCATGACCAGCGACATCAGGATGTAGAGCACCGTGCAGATCAGCAGCGAGGCGATCATGCCGATCGGCAGGTCACGCTGCGGGTTCTTCGCTTCCTGCGCCGCCGTGGAGACGGCGTCGAAGCCAATGTACGAGAAGAACACCACCGGCGCCGCACGCAGCACGCCCGACATGCCGAACTTGGTGGTGCCGTCGGCGTTGGTCACCATCTCGGGAATGAACGGGTGCCAGTTGTCGGTGTTCACGTACATGAAGCCGAAGCCGATCACCAGGAGCACGATGACCATCTTGATGGCCACGACGACGTTGTTGAACGTGGCCGATTCCTGCACGCCGCGCACGAGCAGCATCGTGAGCCCGAGGATCAGGAGCACTGCGGGCAGATTGATCAGCCCTTCGACCGGAGTACCACCGGCACCGGTGCACGCATCCCGCACCACGAACGCCGCCTTGGTCGCAGCATCCACAAGCGTCGCGCCGGTGCCGTCGACGCAGGTGAAGGCTCGCACCACATGGTGTCCGTTCTCCACCGTGAGCGGCGCCGATGCAAACGCGGCGGGGACGTGGATACCCGCTGATGCCAGCATGGCACTGAAGTACCCCGACCAGCCCACGGCCACCGTGGCCGCGGCAAACAGGTACTCGAGCACCAGATTCCAGCCGATGAACCAGGCGACGCCTTCGCCCATCGTGGCGTAGCTGTACGTGTACGCCGAGCCGGCGATCGGGATCATCGACGCGAACTCAGCGTAGCACAGCCCCGCGAACAGGCAGGCCAGACCAGCCAGCACGAAGGAGAGCGACACACCCGGGCCAGCGAAATTGGCGGCCGCCGTTCCGGTCAGCACGAAGATGCCAGCGCCGATGATGGCACCGATCCCGAGCATCGTGAGGTTCAGTGCCCCAAGCGTACGCTTGAGCCCTGCGGAATCGCTGCCCGCTTCAGCCTGCAGCGCGGTGATGCTCTTTCTGGACCAGAGTCCCATGGGGCCTGCACGTCTGGGGGTAGTAGGACGCCCCCGCCAGACGGACGGGGGCGAAAATGACCCCGCAAGCTGGCACGGCTGCAAGGCGGCTGTCAATCACCGCCGCCATAGCCACCAAAAGTTCACTTCGTATAGTTCGGGGACTCGCGGGTGATCGTCACGTCGTGGGGGTGGCTCTCGCGGAGCCCAGCCGAGGTGATCCGGACGAACTGGCTCTCGGTCCGGAGCGCGTCGATCGTGCCGCAACCGACGTAGCCCATGCCGCTACGCAACCCGCCAACCATCTGAAAAAGCACGTCGGAGACGGCGCCCTTGTACGGGACCCGTCCCTCGATCCCCTCCGGGACGAGCTTCCTGGCGCTCATCTCGCCGTCCTGGAAGTAGCGATCTGCGCTGCCGTCCTGCATCGCCGACAGGGAACCCATGCCGCGAATGGTCTTGAATCGGCGCCCCTCGAGCAGAATCGTCTCGCCCGGACTTTCACCGGTGCCAGCCAGCATGGAGCCCATCATGACACTGGATGCGCCGGCCGCCAACGCCTTCACGATGTCACCGGAGTACTTGATGCCACCGTCCGCAATCACCGGCACGTCGCCCGCGCCGTCGATCGCATCGAAGATCGCCGTCAGCTGCGGCACACCGACGCCGGTCACCACACGCGTGGTGCAGATCGAGCCGGGGCCGACGCCGACCTTCACCGCATTGACGCCACGCTCCACCAGCGCCGCTGCACCGGCGCGCGTCGCGATGTTGCCCACGACGAGTTGCGCGTCAGGGAATGCCTCGCGCACACGCGAGGTCGCCTGCAACACAGCCTCGCTGTGACCGTGGGCCGTGTCGATGCACAGGACATCCGCCCCAGCATCGATCAGTGCCCGCGCCCGTTCGAGATAGTCACCACCGGCGCCGATGGCCGCTGCCACCCGCAGGCTGCCCTCGGCATCCTTGTTGGCATTCGGAAACTGGCGGCGCTTGTGGATGTCCTTCACCGTGATCAGGCCCTTCAGCACGCCGTTGCCGTCAACCACGGGAAGCTTCTCGACCCGCCGCTCACCCATGATCCGTTCGGCTTCATCCAGCGTCGTGCCCATCGCGGCAGTCACGAGGCGATCCTTCGTCATCGCGTCCTGCACTGGCCGATCGAGCGCCCGTTCAAACTGCAGGTCGCGATTGGTGAGGATGCCGACCAGCCTGCCGTCGCCATCAACGATCGGAACCCCACTGATGTGGAAGCGCTGCATCAGCGCCACGGCCTCGCGCAACGAGGCTTCTGGCGTCAGCGTGATCGGATTGCGGATGATCCCGCTCTCGCTGCGCTTCACGCGATCGATTTCGGCCGCCTGGCGATCGATCGACATGTTCTTGTGCACGACACCGATCCCACCGGCTCGCGCCATCGCGATCGCCATTTCGCTTTCCGTCACCGTATCCATGGCTGCGGCGACGAGCGGCACATTGAGCGTGATGCCGGTGGTAAAGCGGCTGCTGGTCTTGACGTCCTTCGGATGAATCAGCGAGTGCCGTGGCACCAGCAGAACATCGTCGAAGGTGAGCGCGTCATCTTCGCGAACGCGCATGCGGCCGACCAGCGCGGTGGACTGTCCGTCGGGCGAGATGCTGCCGCGGACGGGAGACGAGATCGGGGGACGAGACGTGGTTGCCATCTCGGAAACTAGTGGATCATCGGCCGGATTCGGTATGCGGGCGCCGGAATCGGCCGCGGATGGCTACCCGCGCAGCGCCCGTTTCACGCGACGCCGGATGCTGGGCGGGAGGAAGAATGCCGCTGCGGCCAGCGTCGCCGAGAGATTGATCGACCCGAGCGAGGCGGGATCGCCCGTCCAGTGATCCCTGAGCACCGAGCGGCCGGCTCGGCTGACCATGCGCTGCAACGCCAGCACGAGCATGTAGATGTCGTCCACCTGTCCCAGAAACGGGATGAAATCGGGGATGACATCGATCGGGCTGACGATGTAGACGGCGGCGGCGGCAACGAGCAGCTTGTCCACCAGGGCCACCCGGGGATCGCGCGCCAGCCCCCACAGCAGGCGCACATAGTCCGGCAGCTCACGAATGGCGCCCATGACGGTCCGACGTGCGCCGGTCCTGGGCTGCCCGACCGGACGGTCGCCGCCCGGCGGGCGCCAGGGCCCCTCCGTGCCGGACTCAATCGGAGGGGCACCGCGGCCAACATCGGGGACGCCGAGCCGTCGCGCCCCCTCATCTCGACGCTCGGTCAACGCGCCGGCCCGTCGCCCGCGCTCGTGCCAGGCGGGGTGGGCGGGGCAGCGGGCGTCTCGCCGCTGGCGGCACGGGCGACCCGCGTCGCCGCCCCAGCCAGATCGTTGGCGACGCTCTGACCCGCCGCCGCAACGCCACTCAGCACTCCAACCGCCTTCTGCATGAATCCAAGGGTTTCGGCCACACTGCTGGCCGAGACCTTGCCGGCTCGCAGGCCATCCTCAACAGTCTCCTGCAACTTCACCAGCAGGCCGGCGGCGCCAGTCGGAGCCTCGAGGCGACTGTACTTCGATTCGAGAAACTCGACGTAGTCGAGGATCTGGAACGCCCGTTCGTCGGAGAGCGTCTCGAACTTGGCCAGGAGGCGATCGCGGAGATACGGGCTGAGCGGCATGACGGGCTTCAGGCAGGAGAGAACGGACCCGCATCGCGGGATTGGGCATGAATGCTACCCCGTGACACGCCTGCCGTTCAGGGGCGGCGTGGTCGTCGCGTGGTCGGCGGCGCGGCACGATCTCGCGTCAGTCCGCGCACGACGGCTGGCGGCGACGACTCCGCCAGGGTCGATGCCTTCACGGCAGCGGCAATCGAGTCGAAGGTGGCGTCGGCAGGCAACAAGGAATCGACGACCGCGCCACGACGCACGCCGCCACGCCACCGTGCCCGGTGTCCGCGGACGTCGATGTGTACGTAGGGCCAGCCACCGCCGTCACTGGTGATATACAACCCGATCCCGCCGACGAGGTCAGGGAACCGGCGTTCGACGATTTCGGCGGCCGCGGCGACGAGTCTGGCGTCGACTTCGGTCAGGCGACCATCGTTGTTCGCATCGATTGCGATGTCGGCGGCGTCACCGAACATGTGCCGGCTGTCCTGCGCCGTGCCGGAGAGTTCGCCATTGTGCGCCGGACTGCGGAATCCGCTCGCCACGTTCAACGTGACCGCCGACGCCTTGCGACCTCGCATCTGTGCAATTTCGGCCACCGTCAGCTCGATCTTGTCGAGGAGCGTCTCGCGAACATGCAGATACTTCGGGAAGTCATCCTGCGCATCGTGCACGACGAAATCACTCAGCTTCAGGTGCGGCGACAAGGGGAAGTCGCTGACACGCTCAGTGACCTCGATGAAGCCGCGGGGCACGATGCCATCCGCAGCCCTGGGCCAGCGCCCCAGATGGTAGCCGTTGATGCCCGTGGCCATTTCATTGGGCATCGGATGTTCCACGAAAAGTGCGAGATCAGCGACCGTATCGGCAACGCTCCCGCGCGACAGCACGAGCCAGTACGCACCGGGACGCGCTGGCGCACGCACGACGCCGCCTGCCGGCCATGGCACGAGCGCATCATTCGACTTGCCATCAAATGCCACCCACTGTGCCTGCATGCCCTCGGTTGTTCCACGGAACAGGACCGGCAAGGCGACCGGGGCCGTCGGCAGCACGACGCGCACGCGCACTGCGCCACTGTGTCCGAACGCATTGGCAGCGAACGCCCGCGGAGGAGGTCGCAGCGCCACGGGCACCGAAGTCGCACTGTCGGGACGCACCACGAATTCAGTCGGCTCGGCAGACGACAGTTCGGCGGCACCGAGGCCTTCCGGTTCACTGACGCGATGGGCCGCGAACGCGACACCGATCGGCAAGGCCAGCGCCATCGCATACTTCGCCACCCGCCAACGACGTGGCGGTGGGCCCAGTGGACGGTGTTGGTCATGACTTCCCGAATCGACCAGGGTGACCCCGAGCAATCCGATCGGGGTCGGCTTGCGTGCCGCCGCGGCACGTCGCTGTTCCGCGGATGTCGAGTTGGGCGATGGGTCCCGGTTCATGGATTGCATGATAACGACACATACTCCAGTCAACACCGAGTGTGCCGTCTTCACCGTTTCGGCGGCCCCAAAAATCAGATCGGTGCGCAATGCCGTGACTCGACCGTGACGCCATGGCGCAGCGCACGGCCGGCGACGTCATCGGCGTGCGCGGGCGGAGAAAATGGAGGGTACAGGCCTGCTTTCACGTGCCCCGGCGACGCGGTCAGGGGCGGCCGCGCACCCGGTTCAGCGAGTCAACGTGTTCGCGCTGCTGCATCAGGGTGCGCAGTCCGAGTTCCGCGCGCTGCGGATCGGTGACGCGCAGTGTATCAATCGGTGCCAGCGCGCAACGAGTCGTCACCGCGCCGGTGCAGTGAACGACGGTCCCGAACCATTGCGGCTGCCGCTGCGCGACCTGCAGTTGGTCCCAGGCGTTCGCCATCAGGCGCCACGAGACACGATCCGACGTATCAGCGACGACGGCGCGCCGCGACCAGCGATACGCACGTTCGAGTGTTTCAACGCCGAGTGCCCCCGCCGTCAAGCCGAGCTGAGCCGCCGTCCGCAGCTCGCGTGTCTCCGTGATCCGGCCACAGGCATCGAGCGTAGCCACGCGATCCACAACGGTTTGCAGGTACTGCCGCAGTGCAACCGACTGCGAATCAGTTGCCCGCCTGAGCGCCACAGTGGTCGAGTCGGTCGTGGAGGAAAGCCGCGTCAGTTCGCCGGGAGTCGAGCCGGTTGCGCACTCGCGCGCGGACGACGAGGCGCAGGCGGACAACACTGCGGCCAATGCAGCCAGCAGTACAACGCTGCGGCGGAATCCGTGCCGGGCACTGGGACGCATCAGTAGATGTACACCGAAGCGCCAACAGGGATCATGCGATAGAGCGTCTCGATATCCTCATTGCGCAATCGTACGCAGCCGTGACTGACGCTGCGTCCGATCGTATTCGGCGCATTGGTGCCATGCAAGGCATAACCATCGCCGAGATTGAGACGGTGCGTGCCCAGAATTTCCTTGTATCGGCGCGCATTGGTGCCGAAGGGCGGAATGATGATGCGTCCGCCGGCGGCCAGCTCGCGGCCATCAGAAGCCGTCATCGGCGTGATGGAGCCGTCGCGATGGCGCTTCACGACATCGCTGCCGCGCGTCGTGATCACACCATCGGCGACACGAATGACCTGCCCACGCTTCATGCGCAGAATGCCGAGTTTCTTCTTGTTGGCCTGTTCGACGAAATGCCAGTCGGGGGGCACCCAGGCGGGTGATGTCTCCTTGCTCTGCACCGTGAGTTTGCCTCGCGGTGTGTCGAACCGGAACTTCTGGCTGCTCCCGGCGCCGATGAGGGTGCGCCCGCTGCCGCTGGCAACCCGTGTGGTGAAGACTTCCTCGCTGCCGTCGCGTACCCAGAGTCGATTGTCAGCGAGGCTGACGATGACGTACGGTCGCGAGTCTGCGACGATACCGCGCGCCCGTGCCTGTCTGACGGAATCAGCGAGCGCGAGAAGCGCGCGCCGCGTATCCGCCAGTGCGTTTCGTTCTCGCGTGCCTGCGTCGCGAGCCACGTTGCGCGCGGTCAGGGCGGACACCATGCGCTGCCCTTCGTACCCCAGCACGCCGAGGGACGCGACCGCCAGTGCCGCGGCGAACCAGATCGCCACGCCGCCCTGCGAGACAGGCCGCGTTGCGGGCGCCATCAGAACAGCACCGCCTTCATGCCGCGCACCAGGTTCGGGCGCACGGCAGCGAAATCGCGGCGCGACACCAGCACCGCACGTGGACCGGCAGCCGGATCGACACCGCCCAGGAGGACCGACGCTGCATCGTCGCCTTCGATCACCGTTCCGTCGCTGAGCATCACGCGTTCAACCTTCGTCTCGGGTGCAGCCGTGACGGCGTTGCCGAGCGAGTCGACCGTGGCGGCGACTGCGTTCACGAGGGATTCGGTGATCTTCGCGATCGACTGCATCCCACGCGACGGGATGCCGCGGAATCGCACCGGCATGCTGCGCAGCGTGATCCCATCGCGTACCAGCGCCATCGTCGCGCTGTCGACCGCGATGACGAGATGCAGCTTCGGCTCATCACGAGCGCCAGCGCGGGCGCGCTCGAGTGTCAGCGTGGCGACAGTCTGTTCGTGCACCCGGCGCAATGAGTCCAGGGTTTGCACCGCCGTCGCCCGCGTCGATCGCAGCGCCGCTGTTTCGCGCGCCAGCGACGCCCGTTGCGAGCGCAACACTGGAACCGACAGCGCGGCGGCGACGAGCAGGACACCCGTCGCGAGATAGCCGAGCATCGGCCGGGACACACCCGTCTGCGCGCCGGTCGTCATGGTGGTGTGATCGCCTCGACATCGAGGATCGGCACATTCGTCGGTGCCGATCGCCCGCTACGGACGCGCGCGATGATCTGCACGACGGTCAGCGGAACGATCGACTTGGCATCGTTCACCAGCGCCGCGGGCAATGCGAGATACAGCAAGGCATTCTCTCCCGAGGGCCCACGCGCCA
>JANPFJ010000059.1:0-1442 GCA_031423355.1 Gemmatimonadaceae bacterium
CCACAGCAGCGAGTCCGCGTAGACGAGCGGCACCACCTGCGATCCGGCGCGAAGTCCAGGGACCAACCGTGCGATGCGATCGCGGACGTCGCGAACAGTGACCAGCACCGGTGCCGGCTGCGGCGTGTTCCCGAAGAGCAATCGGGGATTCTGCTGATTCCAGGCGAAGGCGAGTCGCGCTGACGCGCTCGAGATCAGTGGCGCAGCGATGCGGCGACTGGGGTCGCTGACGATGGCATAGCCACGTCCGGAATCGCTGACGACGATCGGCGGCAACGTCCGCCCCGTGAGCGCCGACACATCACGAAACGGATTTCCCGACGTCAGGTTGACCGGGATGGCTCGCCAGGTCGGGAGCAGCCCGGGCACCTTGAGCGCATCGAAGACGAGTGCGCCAGGCATACCCGCCGTCTGGTCCCACGCCAGCACGGCGCCCAGCCGACCCGGTGTGGCGTGCGGCACCGATGCCCGATCCCAGAGCGGCGTCGACGCAAGTGATGCGGTATCACTCGGCACCGCGGAAATCACGCGATCTGATTCGTAGGCGCGACGCGTGAAACTTGCACCCGCATCAAGGTATCGGCGCTCGCGCGCGATGGTGTCGTCGCCGCCGTCGGCACTGTCCGCCAGCAGCGGCATGCCCTGGCGCAGCAGCAGCGCCATCAAGAGCACCGTCGTGACCGCGGCGATCCCGGCGCGCGGCTGTCGTGACCATGCGCTCCACGCCACGACACCAGCGGCAGCGAGAGAAATCACCTGCATCACGATCCCGCCCGGCAAGCCGATGCGATGGTCCGCGAAACCGAAGGCGGCCTCCGCGCCCGTTCCGTGGACGAGGCGGTCGAAGCCGTCAACTCGATAGCTCCATGCGATCAGCGTGAGCAGCATCGCCCCCATGACAGTGACATGACGGCGTGCGTGACGCGTCACCCGCAGCGCACGTCCATCGAGACCGATCCCACGAGTCAGCACGTAGCCCACGATCGTCAGCATCGACATCGCCGCATGGGCGAGCAGTGCCCACGTATACGCCTGCCATTCAAATGGCAACCAATTGGTCCAGAATGCGAGGTCATACCGGAAGTACGGATCCGCCTCACCGAGCGGTCTGGCGTCCAGCACGTTGGCGAAGGGGATCCATTCGGTGATCGGTATCGTGAGCAGCACACCGACGATGAAGGCACCAATCCAGAGGACAAGAGAAATCGTCCGATCGGGCACCGCACCCTGGAATTCCAGATTGCCAACACTGCCTGGCACGACAACGCTGACGAACGATCGCCGGATCGCCGCGAGATGTACACGCATGACAAGCGTTGCGAGCGCACCAGCGCCGAACTTCAACATGCAGGACACACTGGTTTGCCACCACCAGACGTCAGCGAACCCGAGCGCGTCGAACCAGGCGTGATCACCGGTCAGCGCGCCCCAGGCACGGCCGA
>JANPFJ010000060.1:0-1971 GCA_031423355.1 Gemmatimonadaceae bacterium
CAGGTGCAGCAAACCGTCCATCGTCCCTGCCCAGATCAGGTCCTTCTGCAGCGGAGATTCGGCAATCGCAAACAGCACCGTCACGTTCTCGACGAACAGGTTGTCGGTCACCAAGCCGCCGGACGACCGCTGTTTGGTGGAGTCGTTGGTCGACAGGTCGGGACTGATCAGCGTCCAGCTCTGGCCACCGTTGGTGGTCTTGTGCACGTACTGCGATCCCACGTACACGGTCTTGTGATCGTGCGGCGACATGTGAATCGGGAACGTCCACTGGAAGCGATACTTGAGATCCTTCGGCGCCACGCCATAGCCCGCCTCCGGCCACGGCTCGACGGCGCGCGCCATGCGCGTCTGCAGATCGAAGGTCTCGAGGCCGGCATCGTAGCAACCGCTCCAGACGGTGCGATTGTCCACCGTGTCCGGAATCGTCCAGCCACTCTCACACCCGCCCACCGGACTCCACACGCCAACCGACCGGTTGCCGCGCGAGTTGCTCGGCCCGACGTAGGAATACCCGTCCTGCCGGTTGCCATACAGGTTGTAGGGAATCTTGGTGTCGACCGCGACGTGATACATCTGTGCGTTCGGCAGCGCGATGCGTGTGAACGACTGGCCACCGTCGATCGTGATGCCAACGCCGCCATCATCGCCGACCATGAAGCGTTCGGGATCGCTCGAGTCCCACCAGATGTCGTGCAGGTCGCCGCCGGCGCGCGGTGCATTCGGCATCTTGGTCAGGCCACCGTCCGTCGTGCCGACGAACCGCACACCGACGACGAACAACTTGTCGGCATTGTTCGGACTGATGCCGAAGCGGGTGTAATACTGCGGCCGCTCGAGCAGGTCGTGATCACGATTCACCGAACGCCAGCTGCGGCCGCCATCGTCGGAGCGATAGAGCGCCGGCTCCTTCATCTCTATCAAAGCGTACAGTCGCCGCGCATCGCTCCGCGCGACGCCGACCGCGATCTTGCCCATCGTCCCCGTTTTTGGCAGCCCCTTGCCCCAGCCCTGACCGTCGGCGCCACCATCGAGTCTGAGCCAGGTATCGCCACCGTCGCGCGACATCCAGATGCCGCTGCCGGTGCCACCGGAGTTCTTGTCCCACGGCACGATGTACTGCTGCCAGCTGGCCGCGAAGAGGACCCGCGGATTGGTCGGGTCCATGGCGACGTCGATGACACCGGTGCTGTCATTCACGTACAGCACCTTCTTCCACGTCTTGCCGCCGTCGGTGGTGCGCCAGAGGCCGCGATCCTGCTGCGGACCATACCCATGGCCCTGCGCTGCGGCGTAGACCACGTCGGGGTTGCCGGGGTGGATCACGACGCGCCCGATGCGCCCCGTGTTCTCGAGCCCCATGCGACTCCAGTGCTGCCCCGCGTCGGTCGATCGATAGATGCCATCGCCGAAGCTCACGTTGCTGCGCAAGAACGTCTCGCCGGTGCCGACCCACACCACATTCGGATCGCTCGGCGCCACCGCTACCGCGCTCACGGAAGCGACGCGCAGCGAGTCGGTGATCGGCACCCACCGTGTGCCCCCGTTGGTGCTCTTGAACAGCCCGCCGCTGGCCGCTCCTGCGTAGTACGTCTTGTACTCCCCGGGCACGCCCGCCACGGCGATCACGCGATTGCCATCAGGCCCTACGAACCGCCACGACGGCACCTTGATGAAGGCCGTGTCCAAGCCGACGGCGGGTGAGGGCGCTACGGGCGCGGGGCGAGTGCGCTGTGCGACGGCGAGACTCGGCAGGAGGCCGAGGAGGGCGAAAAGAGTGCGGCGTTGCATGGACGTGGGGCGGGGGACGAGACCTCGACACAAGCCGTGAATGTGCCCTCTGACGCAGGTGGACGGGAGTACGCACTCTTGCCCGGCGACTGGTCGCATCACCCCACCTGCGAGGTCGGCGCGCAAGCGCGAGACCGAATGTCGTTCGCTGCGAGCGGTGCGAACTGTCGCGCAACGCAC
>JANPFJ010000061.1:0-1809 GCA_031423355.1 Gemmatimonadaceae bacterium
CCGAACAGATAGGGATTCCAGAGCGCGAAGCCGCCGGTGGCGCGCAGCACCTGCGCGCCGAACTCACGGAACGAGTATCCGGCGATGTACTGGTCGCTGTAGATGTTGACGAGGAATTGACCGCTCAGGGCTGGATACGCCAGCAGCATGGTGCCCGCGACACACGTCAGCAGTGCGAAAAGCCACGCGTGTCGCGGTTCGAGGACATCGCTCTGGTTCACTTCAGGCGGCTGGGCCATCGGGTGTCGAAATGGGAGTACGGCGGCGCAACGAAGAGCCGGGGAGAAAGACGAGCCCCGGGAGGATTTCCAGCACAGTCAGCCAGATTCGGGATGCAGCCGCCAGCAGCGCTGCATCGGCAGGCGGTGCCAGGGACAGCGAAATCAGAAGGCCTGTCAACGCGGTCTCACGCACGCCAAGACCGCCGGGCACCACCAGCGCCAGAAAACCGAGCAGATACGATGCGGTGTAAACTGCCAGCGCTGCGAGCGAGATGCCACCGCCATGGCCGAGGAGCGCATGCCAAAAAACCCCGAAACCGACGCCGTAGGCAATCCAGGCGAGCACGTTGGCGCCAAACAGCAGCACGAGGCTCATCCGCGTGATCTGCGGAATCTGGGGTGCAGGTTGTCCGAGCAGGCGGCTCGCCGCGCGTATCGCCCAACTCAGGAGCGCCGGTCCGAAGAGGAGTCCGACGAGCGTCAGGGCGACGGTCAGCACGGCAGCCATGCGGATCAATGGATACGCCGCCAGCAGGTCCCCTGCCCCGGCCAACGCGACAACGGCGAAGCCGGCAGCAAGATTCACGAGCTGCATGATGATCGCGGACCCGGTCGCCGCAACCGGTGATGCGCCAGCTTCCTTCGCCAGCACGGCCATCGCCGCGATCGACCAGATCTTGCCCGGGACGTACTTCCCGAGGCTGGACACAAACCAGATGCGCGCCGCGTCAGTCGGCGGGAGAGGACTGCCCCAGACGCGCAACAGCATCCGCCATGCGGCGATGAGCACCGTGTAGCCTGCAAACACGCAGGCGCTGGCGACGACCAGGCCAGGCCATGAGGGGCTCAGCGCACCGGCACTGATACGAATCCCCTCCCACTGCTGCATCACGAAGCGGACGACAACCGCCGCGATTGCGGTCGCGACCGTGATCCGCAGCGCGGTTCTGACTTCAGCGCGCACGGACGATCCCGCGCCGCGCGGTCTCGTAGACGCTGCGATAGCGTTCGGCGACCGCGGCGGGCGACACCAGCTCGATCATGTGGGCCCGTCCCATTGCGCCCATGGCTGCTCGCGATTCCGGGGCATCGATGACACGTCGGACCGCAGCGCTCCAGGCCGCCGGGTCATCGAGCGCGGTCAGGAGTGCGCCCGTCGCACCATCGCGGACGATATCTGGCAGCCCCCCCGATCGCGCCGCAACGACGGGCGTCTCGCACAGCAGCGACTCGGCGGCCACGAGGCCAAACCCCTCATCGCGCGACGGTACCAGTGTGCACGAGGCCTGCGCGTACATGGCCGGCATGGCGTCCCGCGACAGATGGCCATGCCACGCGATGCGGTGGGCGATCCCAAGCTGCGCTGCAATCGCGTGAAGCGCGCTCGCGTCTGGCCCGTCACCGACGATGTCGAGATGCACATCGTCGGGTAGCTCCGCCAGTGCATGAAGCAGGACGATCGGGTTCTTCTGCGCATTCAATCGACCCACGAACAGCAGACGGGGCGGCGTGGCGCGGATGGCCGCCTGCGCGGTGAATCGCGTGATGTCGGCTGGCATCGGCGCGACGGAGATCGGTGCTTCGGTCA
>JANPFJ010000062.1:0-3301 GCA_031423355.1 Gemmatimonadaceae bacterium
CGGACCCCTGCGGTTCACTCCCGGTGAGAAAGCCGACTATTCGAACGTTGGTGCCGGATTGCTCGGCCGCGTGCTGGTGCGGCGCGCGAAGCAGCCAGACTACGAGTCATTGATGCGCGCGCGCTTCGCCGGACCATTGAAACTGCGCGACTTCAGCGTCACGGTGTCACCAGCGCAGCGCGCCAGAAAGGCGGTGGGACACAGAAGTGGTAGCATCCCAACCTCCGATTGGCAGATTCCGTATCTGGCGGGCGCGGGAGCGATCAACAGCACGCTGGACGACATGACGCGACTGGCGGCGGCCTGTCTCGACACGACGAGTGGCCCGCTGTCGGCGGCGATACGTGATGCACAACGTGTGCGCCGCGATTTTCAGGGGCCGATGAAGATCGGGTTGCACTGGGTGTCGCTGCCCCGCCCCGACAGCTCGACTATCGTCTGGCACAATGGCGGCACCGGCGGGTTCCGCACCTGGCTCGGGTGCAACCACCGCACCGGTGTCGCCGCAGTGGTGATGACGAACAGCGATCAGGGCGTGGATGACATCGGGCTGCATCTGGTCGATCCCGCGATCCCGCTCTCGCCGCCGAAACCGAAGCCGGTGCGCATCGCGGTCTCGGTGGACAGCACGACGGTCGAGCAGCTGGTCGGCGCGTTCCAGCTCGTCCCGGAGATGACGTTCACCTTTTCGCGCGAAGGGAGCCGGCTGTTCGTCACGCCGACGGGTCAGCCGAAGTATGAGGTGTTTGCGGAGTCACCGGCGAAATGGTTCCTGCGGGTGGTCGATGCGACCATCGAATTCGAGCGCGATTCGACCGGCGCGGTGAACGGGCTCTGGTACCAGCAGGGCGGGCCGCGTCAGCGGGCGGTGCGCATCCGGTAGCTCCGCCTCTCGCACCAGTCGTCAATCGCGCCTTGTCATGGGTTTCGACGGCTGGTGACCGATTGTGCGATGCACCACTGCGCCACCCAGTACGTCCCGAGCACCACCAGTGCGCTCGCCGGAAAGTCGCCGCGAAACTTCCGCAGTGCGAGCGTAGAATCCGAGACAAGGAACACCGTTGCGCCAGCTGCCGCCGTCGCGGCATCGGTGGAGCCGAGTCGCCGCCAGCGCGCAATGGCCTGCCATGCCATCGTGGCAATCACGCTGACGTACACGACGACTGGCAATCGCAGCGCACCGAGCGTCGGCCACAACACCGTGAGCATCCCCAGCGCCACGATGAACACCGCAGCCGCCTTCGGATCGCGCAGGCCACCGCCGTTTCCTGCGAACGCGGCGATGTAGCACAGGTGAGCCACCAGAAAGCTCGTCAGCCCGGCGATGAACTGGTCGCTCGGCAACATCAGGAAAACGTCTCCCGCCAGTGAGCAGACCAGCCCTGCGCCGATCAGGGCACGATAGCGTGCGCTCACGGGAGTGGGGCTGCGCGCCGCCAGCAGGAGCACCGCGATCGTCGCGAGCGGCTTGCCGACATAGACGAGTATGGCGCTGTCGAGGTATTCGCCCACCAGACAGATGACAGCCGACACGATCAGGAGTGCAGTCATTGGCGGAACAGTAATACGTCGCCGTGCCGTCGAGGGGAGTGCATATTCACGATCGCCGCAGTAACGTGGTGCGCGCGCGACGACTGGCCATGCCGACGCTGGCATCGGGCAGAGTTCTGTCGCGCGACAGGGCCAACATGGTGACGGGTTTCTCATGAAGATGCTCCTCGCGGTCTGCCTTCTGGCACCGGTATCGTTTGCGGTCGTCGCGTGCGGACGCCAGACGCCACCGCCAGCCGATACCAGCGCTCACGGCGCGACGGCCACGCCAGCCGCCGCGCCACGCACCGCGCTGCTCGGCGCGATCGGCCCCTATCACCGCGACATTCTGACCACGAACGCCGACGCCCAGCGGTTCTTCGATGAAGGGCTGAATCTGCTCTACGGCTTCAATCACGAAGAGGCCTTCACCTCGTTCGGCCGCGCAGCCGCCCTCGATCAGAAATCCCCGATGCCGCACTGGGGCATGGCGCTGGCGCTCGGTACCAACATCAACGACCCCGCGCCAGCCGATCGCCTGAAGAAGGCCTACACGCACCTTGCCGATGCGGTGAGGCTGGCGCCGAACGGCAGTCCGGTGGAGCAGGGGCTCGTGACGGCGCTCGCCAGGCGTTACGTCGCTGAACCCACCGGTGACCAGCTGGTGCGAGAGCAGGCCTACTCAGAGGCGATGGGCGCGCTGTCGAAAGAGTTTCCCGACGACGCCGATGTCGGGGCGTTGTATGCCGAAAGCATGATGAACCTGCATCCGTGGAAGCTGTACACGGCGAACGGTGCGCCCGAAGCATGGACACCGGCGATCGTCGCGACGCTCGAGCGCGTGTTGAAGCGACACGAGCGGCACCCCGGTGCCAATCACTACTACGTGCACGCGGTGGAAGCATCGCGCACGCCGTCACGCGCCACTCCGGCTGCCGAAAGGCTCGAGACGCTGGTGCCAGGTGCCGGTCATCTGGTGCACATGCCGTCCCACATCTACATCCGCACCGGGCAGTTCGCCAAGGCCGCGAAGAGCAACGCCGACGCGGCGGCGGTGGACGAGGCGTACTTCAAGCGGGCCAGTTCGCAGAGCTTCTATGCGATGGCGTATTACGGGCACAATCTGCAGTTCGAGTCTGCGGCTGCGATGTATGGCGGGAACTTTGCCGAGGCGCGGCGCGCCGCTCGAGCGACCGTGGCGCTCGAGGACCCGGTCGCCGACCAGATGGCGATGCTCGAACCCTTCGCTGCACAGGAGATGCTGGTGCTGGCGCGATTCGGCGAGTGGGCTGCGATTCTGGCGCTCAAGCCACCACGCGCAACGCGCACGATCCAGAGTGGCCTGTATCGTTGGGCGCGCGGCGTTGCGTTGGCACAGACGGGCAAAGTCACTGAAGCGGCCGTGGAACTGGACTCACTGCGCCAGACCATACTCCGCGTACCAAAGGACGCCATGGTCGGGCCGGTGAACTGGGGCGGCGATGTGCTGGCCGTGGCTGCGGCCGACCTGACGGGCCATCTGCTGCAAGCGAAGCGTGATACCATGGGCGCGGTCGCGGCCTTCACCGCCGCGGTCGAGGCGGAAGATCGCCTCGGCTACAACGAGCCGCCGGATTGGCTGTTTCCGGAGCGGGAGCGTCTTGGCATTGCGCTGCTGACGGCGGGGAAGCCGGCGGCGGCGGAGCGGGTGTTTCGCGCTGATCTGGCGAAAAACGTCGGCAATCCGCGTTCGATGTACGGACTGGTCATGAGCCTGGAGGCACAGCGGAAG
>JANPFJ010000063.1:0-33132 GCA_031423355.1 Gemmatimonadaceae bacterium
AAGCCGGGTCAGCCCGGCGCACGCAAGAAGTTCCAGTTCAGCAAGCGGTAGTCGTTTGTTCTGGTGGCACGGCGCCTCCGCGCCGTGCCACCAGAATGCTCATATCTCTCACGCGTTCTGAGCACTCGCTGGTGCCGGCCATGCCGGTTGCGACGTGCGGTGACGAACGCGGCGGACTCAACCCTCTGATCGCCCAATCATGCCGCAGCCCACGATCGAACAGCTTCTGGAGGCCGGTGTACACTTCGGCCACCAGACGCGCCGCTGGAACCCGAAGATGCGCAAGTACATCTTCGCCGAACGCAATGGCATTCACATCATCGATCTGCAGAAGACGCTCAAGCAGCTCGAACTTGCCCAGAAGCTGGCCCGCGAGGTTGTCCTCCGCGGCGAGCAGGTCCTCTTCGTCTGCACCAAGCAGCAGCTGCAGGCGATCGTCGCGCAGGAAGCCAATCGCTGTGGCGCGATGTTCATCACGGAGCGCTGGCTTGGTGGTTTGCTGACCAATTTCGGGACGGTCAAGAAGCAGCTGAAGAAGCTGAAGGAACTCGAGGCCGGCAGTGAAGAAGGCGGCGGGTTCTCGAACTACACCAAGAAGGAACAGCTGATGATGCGTCGTCAGCGAGACAAGCTGTCGAAGAACCTGTCGGGCATCGCCAGCATGACCCGGCTGCCTGGCCTGATGTTCGTCGTCGACGCGAAGAAGGAGAACATCGCGGTCAGCGAGGCCAACAAGCTCGGGATTCCGATCATTGCGATCGCGGACACGAACGCAGACCCGGACCTGCTCACCGTGCCGGTGGCCGGCAACGATGACGCGATCCGCTCCGTCGAACTGATCGCCGGTGCGATCGCCGACGTGATTCTGGAAGCCCGTCGCGAAGCCCCGACCCGCGTGGTCGAGGAGGAGTCGGAAGAGAGCACGTACAGCTCGGATCGCGGGATGGAATCGGCTGGTCGCGGTGATGACCGCGGGCGTCGCGGTGGTGGTCAGGGTGGCGGGGCGGCCGGTGGGCAGGGGGCGGGTGGCGCAGGGGCCCAGGCTGGCCAGCGCCGTCGTCGCCGGGCGAAGCCGGAAGCGATTCAGGCACGGCTGCGCGGCCCTGATGCGGCCGCTGCGGTCGAATCGACCGACGACGCGTCGTAACCGGCTGGAACCTGCGACGAGCGCGGCTACCCGCGCTCATGCGTTCGGAGTATGCTTCCCAACGCCGCCGGCTTCCAGCCGGCGGCGTTTCCACAATCCCGATTGATCCGGTCTGCTGACCATGACGACTATGAATTTTACGGCCAAGGATGTCCAGGAGCTGAGGCAGCGCACTGGCGCCGGAATGATGGACTGCAAGAAGGCATTGACGGAATCGAATGGCGATCTCGACGCGGCGATCGAGTATCTCCGCACCAAGGGCATCGCCAAGGCGGAGTCCCGCTCGGGCCGCACTACGAGCGAGGGGATGATCGGCAGCGCCGTGTCGCCCGACGCGACCGTCGGTGTGATCGCCGAAGTGAACTGCGAGACGGATTTCGTCGCGCGCACCGATGATTTCAAGGCGCTGGTGGACGTGGTACTCGCTCACGCCATGATCACGCCGACTGCCGACGTCGAGGCGCTGCTCGCAGCGCCGGTTGCGGCCGAAGGGGGCAAGACGCTCGATGTGGTGGTGAAGGAGCGCTCGGCCAAGCTGGGTGAAGTGGTGAACGTGCGTCGTGTGGTGCGCTATGCCACAACGACGGGCGCGGTTGGCATGTATGCGCATCACAACGCCAAGGTCGGCGTGCTGGTCGAAGCGTCGCTCGGCAACGCCGCCGTCGCAGCGACCGAGCCGGTGCAGTCGATGTTGCGGGCCGTTGCCGAACATGCCGCCGCGATGAACCCGCTCGCGTTGGATCGCGCCGGGATTGCGCCGGAGCTGGTGGAGAAGGAGCGGCGGATCGCCGAGGATCAGGCGCGGCAGAGTGGCAAGCCGGAAGCGATGATCGAAAAGATCGCCGCCGGCAAGCTGGAAGCCTTCTTCAAGGACATGTCCCTGGTGTCGCAGCCTTGGGTGCGCGAACCGAAGAAGACGATCACCGACCTGGTCAACGAAACGGGGAAGACGGCGGGCACGGAGATCGCCGTGACGCGGTTCCTGCGCTATGCACTCGGCGACGCGTGAGCGATAGCGCGACGCCACTGGCGGCCGTCGGCAGGCCTGACGACCCGTCGCTCGCGGCGGGGGGCGCTGGTGACGGCCTCCGGTACCCGCGCGTGCTCCTCAAGCTCTCCGGCGAAGCGCTCGCCGGCGACAGGGGATTTGGCTTCGATTTTGATCGACTCTCCTTCTTTTGTGAGCAGATCAAGGAAGTGGTCGATCTGGGTGCGCGCGTCGGTCTGGTGATCGGAGGCGGCAACATCGTGCGCGGTGCGCAGCTCGCGAAGATGGGCATGGATCGTGTCGGTGCCGACTACATGGGCATGCTGGGCACGGTGATCAACGCGCTCGCCTTGCAGGATCAGCTCGAGAAGCGTGGTGTGGACACCCGTGTCATGACGGCGATCCGGATGGAAGAGCTGGCGGAACCGTACATTCGCCGTCGGGCGATGCGGCACCTCGAGCAAGGGCGCCTGGTCCTGTTTGCCGCCGGCACGGGCAATCCGTACTTCTCCACCGACACGGCGGCGGTGCTGCGCGGCATTCAGATGAAGGCCGACGTCATCATCAAGGCGACCAGCGTCGATGGGGTGTATTCCGCGGACCCGAAGAAGGATCCGAATGCAGTCAAGTACGACACAGTCAGTTTCCGCGACGTGATGCTCGGCGAGCTCGGGGTGATGGACCAGACAGCCATCACGCTGTGCAAGGAGAACTCGCTGCCACTGATCGTCCTCAACACTCACACTCCCGGTGCAATTGCCCGCGCAGTGCGTGGTGAACGCATCGGCACCTTCGTCTCATGATCCCTGACATTCTGAAGGCCGCCAAGGCTGGCATGGAGAAGGGCATCGAGAACGCCAAGCGCGAGTTCTCGACCGTGCGGACCGGCAAGGCATCGCCGAACATGCTCGATACGATTCAGGTGGAGGCGTACGGCTCGTGGGTGCCGCTCAATCAGGTCGCGTCGATTTCCGCCCCTGAAGCACGCACCCTGCTGGTCACGCCGTTCGACAAGGGCCAGGCGAAGGCCATCGAGAAGGCCATTCGTGAATCGGATCTCGGCCTCGATCCCGCGCATCAGGGGAACGTGATTCGCGTGCCATTGCCCTCGATGAACGAGCAGCGCCGGAAGGAGCTGGTGAAGATCCTGTACACGTTGGCGGAAGACGGCCGCGTGGTGATCCGGCATGCCCGCACCGATGGGCGCGACAAGCTGAAGAAGCTGAAAAGCGTCTCCGAGGACGAGGTCAAGCACGCGGAGAAGGATCTGCAGAAGCTTCACGACGACTTCATCGCCAAAATCGAATCGGCGGTGAAAGCGAAGGAAGCCGAGATCATGGAAGTCTGAGACGCCGCAGTGGCTTCGACGTCGACACTCTCCACTCCTGACCTGCTGGAGCAGGTTCGGCTGGCGGGAACGCCACCGCGGCACGTTGCCATCATCATGGATGGCAACGGCCGCTGGGCGCGCAAGCACTTCATGCCGCGCCCTCTGGGGCATCGCGAGGGCATGAAGGCGGTACGCGAGGTTGTGCACGGGGCGATTGAGGCCGGCATCGAACATCTGTCGCTGTTCGCGTTCTCACAGGAGAATTGGCAGCGGCCGATGCCTGAAGTCTCGGCGCTGATGTCCCTGCTCGAGGACTACATCGCGAAGGAAGTTGCAGAGTTGTCCGAACGCGGCGTACGCGTGCGGATTCTCGGTGAGCGTGATCGGCTCACGGATGGCGCGCGTCAGGCCGTGGAGTTGGTCGAGCGGGCCACGGCGCACAACGACACGCTCAACCTCAACATCTTCATCTCCTATGGCAGCCGCACCGAACTCGTGCAGGCGGCCCAATCGCTGGCGCGCGATGTGGCGCACGGTGTGATCACACCGGCCGACATCGATGAAGACGCCATCAGCGGTCGACTGATGACCGCTGGCATGCCTGATCCCGATCTGCTGATCCGCACGTCCGGAGAGCAGCGTGTGTCGAACTTTCTGCTCTGGCAGCTCGCGTACACCGAGTTCTACATTTCGGGAGTGCTCTGGCCTGATTTCGGCCGGCGTGATCTCTTCGCTGCCATCCTTGACTACAAGCGGCGCGAGCGGCGATACGGAAAGGTTTCCGTCTGAGCGCAGCCATGTCGGAGCTCGCCAAGCGCATCGTCGTTGCGCTGATCATTGCCCCTCTCGCGATCGCCGCGGCCTGGTATGGTGACGCCGCGCTGGCAACGCTGCTGAGTGGGGTGTCTGGTGTCGCAGCGTGGGAGCTGTGTCGCATGGCGCGCGGCAAGGGTATCGACACGCTGGACGGGCTGACTATCGTCGCGGCGGCAGCGGTCCCACTGCTGTCGCACGCCACTCGTCTTGGCGTGCTGCGTATGCCGCCCGCCGCTGCCGCCGCCGCGTTGCTGGTCCTGATGACCGTCACGATTTTTCGTCGGCGTGTGGAGCAGCGACCGCTGGCCGTTGTGTCGGTCAGCGCATTCGTGGTGCTGTACTGTGGCGGAATGCTCAGTTTCGCCTACGACCTGCGGTATCACAACTATGCCGTTGGGCGCACGTCGCAGAGCCTGCTGCTCCTGTTCCCCGTGCTGCTGACGTGGGCGTCGGATGTTGGCGCATACTTCACGGGTCGACTGCTCGGCCGGACGAAACTCATGCCGTCGGTCAGCCCGGCCAAGACCGTGGAGGGATCACTCGGCGGAATTGCGCTCAGCGTGGCGGTCGGTTGGGCGTACGTGCGCTACCTCCTCGTGCCGCACGGGCAGCTGGGACTCTCGCCCCTCGGGATCGTGGTGTTCGGTGTCGTGATTGCGGTTGCGGCGCAGCTCGGGGACCTCTTCGAGTCGCTGCTCAAGCGTGAGGCGAGCGTCAAGGACAGTTCGGGGCTCCTGCCGGGCCACGGTGGATTCCTCGATCGTGTCGACAGCCTGTTGTTTGCGCTTCCGGTGGCCGAGCTGCTGCTGAACCTGCTGCTCATTCCGGCGCCGCAGTGACACCTCCCTGCGGCGTCGCGATCCTCGGATCGACCGGATCCGTCGGCACGACGGCCTTGCGCGTGCTGGCGCGCCAGCGTGCCGGATTTCAGGTGCGTGCGCTGACCGCCTTCAGCAATGCGCCGTTGCTTCGTGCACAGGCGCTGGCGCATGAGCCCACGTTCGTCGGATTGGTGCAAGCGTCTGCTGATGCCGACGCCGGCTGGGCCACGGGGGCGGAGTGTCTCGTGGCCGCGGCAACGCGCGACGATGTGCAGACGGTGATCAATGCCGTCGTCGGCGCCGCCGGCATGCGCGCCACGCTGGCGGCGCTGCAGGCCGGCAAGCGTGTGGCGCTGGCGAACAAGGAAACGCTGGTCATGGCCGGCGCGCTGGTGACGGCGGCGGCGATGACGGGCGGCGGCGAACTGGTACCAGTGGACAGCGAACACTCGGCGATTCTCCAGTGCATCGCGGGACGTCCCATGAGTGAAGTGCGCCGCCTGATCATCACGGCGTCAGGTGGTCCGTTCCGCACCTGGGACATCGATCGCGTGCAAGCGGCGACGGTCAGTGACGCGCTCAAGCATCCCACCTGGTCGATGGGGCGGAAGATCACCATCGACAGTGCAACGCTCGCCAACAAGGCACTCGAGGTGATCGAGGCGCACCACCTGTTCGGTATCCCCTACGACCGGATCGACGTCGTGGTGCATCCGCAGAGCATCGTGCACTCGTTCGTGGAGTTCGTTGACGGCAGTGTGTTGGCGCAGCTCGGCGTGCCGAGCATGGAGCTCCCGGTGCTGTACGCGCTCACGCACCCGGATCGCATTGCGGACACAGGGGTACCAGCGTTCGATCCGGTCGTCCTCTCGCCGATGACCTACGAGCCCGTGCGCCACGACGCGTTTCCCGCCCTTGGCCTTGGGATTGCGGCAGGGAAGCGCGGTGGTGTGGCACCGGCGGTCTTCAACGCGGCCAACGAAGCGGCCGTGGCACGATTTCTGGCCGGTGAGATCGCGTTTGGTGATATTGCTCGTGCGATCGGCAGTGCACTGGACGCGGTCGGCGATCTTGCAGGAGAAACCCTCGAAGCACTGGTGGCCGCCGACGCGTCGGCGCGCGCCCACGTGCGGGAGTTTGCATGAGACTGTTACCACTGCTCGCGCCATTGCTTGTGTTTGGACTGGTCGTGTTCGTGCACGAGTTGGGGCACTTCCTGGCGGCGAAGGCGGTCGGGATATACGCGCCGGTATTCGCCCTCGGGTGGGGTCGCCGAGTGTTCGGCGTGCGCCGCGGTGAGACGGACTACCGCCTCGCGCTCTTTCCGATCGGCGGCTACGTCCGGATGGCGTCGCGAGACGATGAGGCGATGGCCGTATTCGAGGGCGGCGGCACGCGAGGGGAACTGGATACGCCAGAGACTGGACCACCGACAGGTGAACCCGGCGTCCCGTGGGACGAAACCGCGATGGTGCCGTTTGGCCCGAAACCGGTGCCTCAGGACCGTTGGTTCGAGTCGAAGCCGCTGTGGGCCAAGCTGGTCGTGATGCTGGCGGGCGTGACGATGAACTTCCTGCTCGCGATTCTCGTTGTGGCTGGGCTCCGCCTTGCCAATGGCGCCCCGAACCCGCGTCCGGTGATTGGCGTGGTGCTCCCCGCGTCGCCGGCGGCGGCGGCGGGGTTGCTCGTGGGTGACAGCATCACCGCGATTGACGGTGCGAGAATCACGGCGTGGACGGAATTGGTCACCATCGTGACGGCCAAGGCCACGACGCCACTCGCGTTCGAGATCGTGCGTATGGGCACGCCGCGCACGTTGACGATCGCGCCAGCGGCGGCCCTCGATACCAACCCACAGACCGGTGCCGTCCGGTCGATCGGCCGGATCGGTGCGGCGTCCGCTCGCATGTCGGTCGGGCCGATCACTGCCTTTGGCGACGGGCTGGACTATACGTGGACAACGATCGTATCGACCGTCGAAGTACTCGGCGGCCTGCTCTCGGGGAAGGTGTCGCCGAAGCAGCTTGGTGGTCCGATCATGATCGCACAGGCGTCGTTCGAGACGGCGAAGGTCGGCGGTTTCGCCGGGGTTCTGATGCTGATGGCGCTGATCAGCGTCAACATCGCCGTGCTCAACCTGCTGCCGGTACCCGTCCTGGACGGTGGGCAGGTCTTGCTCGCGCTGCTCGAGTCTGCCCGCGGCAAGCCCCTTGGCGAGCGGGCGAAGGGCGTGATCATGTACGCGGGCGTGGGACTGGTCCTGTTGCTGCTCGTGACCACGACCTTCAACGATCTGGCGCGAGTCGGCACCCAGGTTCTGGGCTATTTTCGGGGTTGACCGGCCACGACATTCAGCTGGCGCGACGCCAGCGCTTTACATCCGCACGTAGGGTCTGTATTCTTCACGGCTTACGATCATTCAGGACATTCGGACGCGCGGTCGCCGCGCAGACCCAGGACGCATGGCATTCGAAAAGGCTCCAGCAATCGAGAAGCACCGTCAGCATGAGACCGATACCGGCTCATCGCATGTGCAGGTCTCGATTCTCACGGAACGGATCAATTATCTCACTGGTCACTTCCGCACTCACAAGAAGGACCATCACGGTCGCCAGGGCCTCCTCAAGATGGTCGGGCGACGTCGTCGCCTCCTCGACTATCTGAAGCGGACCGATCTGGCCGGATATCGGAAGATCATCGCAGACCTTGGCCTCCGGTACTAATCCGGGCCTCAATGGCAATCGCGCGGGCGTCATCGGACGTTCCGCGCGTTTTGCGTTTCCCGCAGCCGATTCCCACACGTGATGCAACGCACTGAAAAAATGTTCGCCGGCCGCAAGCTCGTCATCGAGACGGGCCGCATGGCGAAGCAGGCCGCTGGGTCTGCCCTCGTAACATACGGCGAGACGATGGTACTCGCCGCCGTCACGATCAGCGAGAACAAGAGCTCGCTCCCGTTCTTCCCGCTGACGGTCGAGTACAAGGAGAAGACGTACGCCGCTGGCAAGATCCCCGGCGGATACATCAAGCGCGAAGGCCGCCCGTCAGACAACGAGATTCTGACCTGCCGCATCGTCGATCGCTCGATCCGTCCCTTGTTCCCTGAGGGATTCCAGAACGAGGTGCAGGTCGTGATCTACGTGATCTCGGCCGACCAGGAGAACAAGCCCGATACGCTGGCTCTGCTCGCGACGAGCTACGCGCTGGCCGCGTCGCAGGCGCCGTGGAACAAGCCGATCGCTGGCGTGCGCGTTGGCCGCATTCAGGACAAGTGGGTGCTGAATCCCACCTTCCAGCAGCTCGAATACAGCGACATCGACATGATGGTCGCTGGTTCAGCCGATTCGATCATGATGGTCGAAGGCGGTGCGCTGGAGGTGAGCGAGGATGATGTGGTCGAGGCGATCACCGTCGCGCACAAGGGCATCAAGGAACTGATCGTGATGCAGGAAGAACTGCTGGCGAAGGCAGGGGCGAAGGAGCCGATGGCATGGGCGAAGCACGAGCCCGCCGCCGACCTCGTGAAGCGCGTTGGCGATCTGGCCTCGGCCAAGCTCTCGAAGGCGCTCAATCAGGCCGACAAGGCGTCCCGAGTCCGTGCGATTGAATTGGTCAAGCGCGAAGTGGCCGCCCAGATCGTGGCCGAGACGCCGGACATGGGCAAGGACGCGGGCAGCATTCTCGACGGCATGGAGTACGACGCACTCCGCGCGCAGGTGCTCGACACCAAGAAGCGCATCGACGGCCGTTCCGCGAATGAAGTCCGCCAGATCACCATTGAGACGGGCCTGCTGCCGCGTGTCCATGGTTCGTCGCTCTTCACGCGTGGCCAGACGCAGGCGCTGGTCGCCGTGACGCTTGGCACCGCCAGCGACGTGCAGCGCCTCGACTCGATCGACGAGCCGCAGGAGCAGACCAAGTCGTTCATGCTGCACTACAACTTCCCGCCGTTCAGCACGGGCGAAGCCAAGCCGATGCGCGGCACCAGCCGTCGCGAAATCGGTCACGGCAATCTGGCCGAGCGTGCGATTCAGGCGGTGCTGCCTCCGTTCGAGGAATTCCCATACACCGTCCGCATCGTGTCGGAGATCCTCGAGTCGAATGGATCGAGCTCGATGGCGTCGGTCTGCGGCAGCTCGCTCTCGCTGTATGACGCCGGCGTGCCGATCAAGGCGCCGGTGGCCGGTGTGGCGATGGGCCTGATCAAGGAAGGAAAGAAGTACGCGATCCTGACCGACATTCTGGGCACCGAAGACCACCTCGGCGACATGGACTTCAAGGTCGCCGGCACGGAGCACGGCATCACGTCGATCCAGATGGATATCAAGATCGACGGCCTGGATCTGAAGATCATGACCGAAGCGCTGGCGCAGGCCAAGGAAGGCCGTCTGCACATCCTCGGCGAGATGGCGAAGGCGATGTCGGCACCGAATGCCGAGTTGTCGCAGTACGCTCCGCGCATCGTGACGATCATGATCAGCCCCGAGAAGATCGGCGAGCTGATTGGTCCGAAGGGCAAGACGATCCGCGGCATCCAGGACGAGACGGGTGCTGAGCTTTCAGTTGATGATTCCGGCATGGTCACGATCGCTGCGGTCGGTTCCGAGGCGATGGAGCGTGCGAAGCAGATGGTGAAGGCGATCACGGCGGAGCCGGTCGTCGGCGACACCTACGAAGGCACGGTGAAGAGCATCACGGCCTTTGGCGCCTTCGTTGAAATCATGCCCGGCACGGAAGCACTCTTGCACGTCTCCGAGATCAAGTGGGAACGCGTTGACAAGACGGAGGATGTGCTCAAGAAGGGTGAGCGCGTCACCGTGAAGCTGGTCGATCGCGACGAGCGCGGTCGCCTGCGCCTGTCGATGAAGGCGCTGCTGCCGAAGCCGGAAGGCCACGTCGAGCGCGAGCCCTCCCCGCCGCGGGAGTCGTCAGGTGGTGAGGACCGTGGTGATCGTGGTGGTTCCCGCGGCGGCCCGCGCCGTCGGTAATGATTGCCCTCGCGACGCCGCCCGAGACGGGCGTCTCGCGCACGGTGCTGCCCAATGGCCTGACCGTGCTCTCGGAATTCGTTCCGGGAGTGCGGTCTGTTGCCATCGGGGCCTGGGTGCGCTCCGGGGCAATGCACGAGCGCGCGGATCAGATGGGAATGGCGCACCTGCTCGAGCACATGGTCTTCAAGGGGACCGAGAAATACAGCGCCAAGGCACTCGCGCTCTCGCTCGAGGTCCTCGGGGGATCACTGGACGCGTACACCACACGCGAGCATACCTCGTTCCAGGCGCGAGTGCTGGACGAGCACACCAGCGAAGCCGCCGATGTGCTCTTCGAGCTGTGCTTCCGGCCCTTGCTGCGCGATGAGGATCTTCGCCTCGAGCGGAAGGTCATCCTGGAAGAGATCGCGATGGTTGAGGACACCCCGGACGACGTGGTGTTCGAACTCCATGCCGATCGCATGTACCCGGGACATCCATATGGTCATGCGATCCTCGGAACGCCCGGCACCGTCAAGCGCCTGTCGGCAGCGTCACTGCGCGAGTGGCATGCACGCGTGTACCATCCGCCGCAGATCGTGCTGGCCGCGGCCGGCAACGTCACGCACGAGTCCCTGCTCGACGTGCTCGAGCGAACCGGCTGGATGTCGCAGCCGCGTGGCATCGCTGACTGGTTGCCCGCACCCGAGGCACCGACGGTCGTCTCACGCGGGTATACGCACGTGAAGCGGAAGGACATCGCGCAAACACATATTGTGATGGCGTGTGATGCGCCGAAGCATTCCTCGACGGAACGCAACGCCTTGTCCGTGGCATCAGCGCTCCTCGGTGGTGGCATGAGTTCACGGCTCTTTCAGCATGTCCGGGAAGAACTCGGGTTGGCGTACAGCGTGTATTCCTTCTACAACACGTTTCACGACAATGGGCAGCATGGCGTGTATCTGGCGACTGCGCCGGAACAGGCCCGCGAGGCGTACGAGGTCGTGTGTCGTGCGATGACGAGCGTCGCGGGCGGCGCGATGTCGGATGAGGAGATTGCGACGGGCGTCAGTCAGTTGAAGGGGCAGTTGGTGCTGTCGCTGGAGGGGGTATCGTCCCGCTTGTATCGCGCAGCGGAAGTTGCGCTCTACGATGAGCCGTACCGCCCGATCGATGCGTTGCTGGCTGAGCTGGATGCGGTAACGCCTGCGCAGGTTCGTGCCGCCTGTGCCGCCTATCTCGACCCGGCGCAATGCAGTGTGCTCAGTCTCGGGCCGGCAGCCGCTGCATAAGCGCACCGGTCGATTTCATCACCGCCATCCAACGAGCCATGAAAATCGGCGTTCCGAAAGAGATCAAGACCAACGAGAACCGGGTAGCTCTCGTCCCGGCTGGCGCGGAGGCGCTGGTCGCCGCAGGACATGTGGTGCACGTCGAGACCGGTGCGGGGATCGGCAGTGGATTTGTGGATAGCGACTACTCCGATGTGGGCGCGATCATCATGCCCGACGCCGCCTCGACCTGGGCGAGCGCCGAGCTGCTCTTGAAGGTGAAGGAGCCGATCGAGACGGAGTGGCCGCATCTTCGCCCTGACCTGACGCTGTTCACCTATCTGCACTTCGCCGCGGACGAAGCGCTCACGCGGGCCCACCTTGCCAGCGGCGCCACCTGCATCGCCTACGAGACGGTGGAGTTGCCGTCCCGGGAGCTGCCGCTGCTGACGCCGATGTCCGAAGTGGCGGGGCGGATGGCGGTGCAGGAGGGCGCGAAGTACCTGGAGAAGCTCTATGGTGGGCGTGGCGTCTTGCTGGGTGGCGTTCCGGGCGTACCGGCGGCCAAGGTGGTGATTCTCGGCGGCGGCGTCGTTGGGACGAACGCAGCCAAGATCGCCGCTGGCATGGGGGCCAAGGTCACGATTCTCGACCTGTCGCTGGAACGGCTGCGGTATCTGAGCGACGTGATGCCCGCCAACGTCTCGCTGATTCACTCCAATCGCCACAACATCCTGGATCAGATCTCGACCGCGGATCTGGTGATCGGTGGCGTACTGATTCCCGGTGCGAAGGCGCCGAAGTTGATTCGGAAGGAAGATCTCAAGCGGATGCGACCGGGATCGGTGATCGTCGACGTGGCGGTTGATCAGGGCGGCTGTGTCGAGACGATCCATGCGACAACCCATGAAAACCCCACGTATACCGTGGACGGAGTGATTCACTACGCCGTCGCGAACATGCCTGGCGGCGTCCCACGCACCTCCACGTTGGCGCTCACCAACGCCACGTTCCCCTACGTGATGCTGCTGGCCAACCACGGGTGGCGGAAGGCCCTGGCGGCCAACGGGGCGCTGCTGAAGGGGCTGAACATGACGGCGGGCCACACGACCTATCGCGCGGTCGCTGACTCGTTCGGACTTCCGTTCAGTGAGCCGGCCCAGTTCGTGGGCTGACGCGGCCAGCGGCGTGGGCCGCCGATACTCGCAGGCGGCGGTACCGCAGTTGCGGTCTCGCCGCCTGCGTCGTTTCAGGGTATACGGCTCGGTGAACGGATGGCTCCCGGTCGCCCTTCACCGGCTGTTGCACTTTATGTATGTTGTTGTACGACAAGCCGTTGGTTCCCTCCACGTCGCCTGTTTCCGGCCCGCCGCCCGGGCCCTTTCGGTTCAATAGATGCCGTTTCGCTGGCCCTTCAAGCCGGGATCGCTGTTCCCGGCCAATGCGATCGCCGTAGATCTCGGAACTGCGAACACCCTCATCTACGTGAAGGGTGAGGGGATCGTGCTGAACGAGCCCTCCGTGGTGGCCATCGACCGCGACACGAAGAAGATCAAGGGTGTCGGACTCGAGGCGAAGCGCATGCTCGGCCGGACTCCGGACGGCGTGATCGCCGTGCGCCCGCTCAAGGATGGCGTGATCGCCGACTTCGATGTGACGGAGAAGATGCTGCGGTACTTTCTCACGCTCATCATCGAGAACCACGTGTTCAAGGTGAAGCCACGTGTGATTGTCTGCGTGCCGAGCGGAATCACCGAGGTGGAGAAGCGCGCGGTGCGCGACAGCGCGCTGGGGGCCGGTGCGAAGGAAGTATTCATGGTGGCCGAGCCGATGGCCGCGGCGATCGGTGTTGGCTTGCCGGTCGAAACGCCCACCGGCAACATGGTGATCGACATCGGTGGCGGCACGACCGAGATCGCGGTCATCGCGCTGAGCGGCATCGTGAGCGACACATCGATTCGCACTGGTGGCGACGAACTCGACACGTCGATCGTGCAGTTCATGCGCAAGAACTACAACCTGCTGATCGGTGAACCCACGGCTGAACAGATCAAGATCCAGATCGGCAGCGCGTATCCGGTCGGCGAAGAGCGCGACATGGAAGTGAAGGGACGCGATCTCGTCAGCGGAATCCCGAAGACGGTGCGCGTGCATTCGTCGGAGATTCGCGAGGCGATTCAGGAGCCGATTCAGCAGATTGTCGATGCCGTGCGGCGAGCCCTCGAGATCACGCCGCCGGAACTGGCCAGCGACATCGTGGATCGTGGCATCGTGATGACTGGCGGTGGCGCATTGATCCGTGGGCTGGATCTCTTGCTCAGTCAGGAGACGAACCTGCCGATTCATGTCGACGAAGACCCGCTGACCTGTGTGGTGCGCGGCTGTGGCCGCATTCTGGATGACGAAGAGAAGTATCGCTCTGTCCTGAGCTCCTGAGGTAATCATGGCGCGCACGTCTCGCACGGGAACGCGCACGGACCTGGCGCTGCTCGGCGCGGCGCTCGCAGTGGCGCTGGTCTCGCTGGTTCTGCCGACGGCGGTCCGCGGCAAGGTTCAAGGATCGCTTCGCTCCAGCATCGCGGCACCGTTGGTTTCGGCGCAGGCCTGGGCCGAAAGGGGACGGTCCGCGATCGGCGATCATGGCCGACTGGTGAATCGTGTCGACAGTCTGGCGCTCGGCGTACAATCGACCGCGCCACTGCGGGCGGAGAATGAACGGTTGCGCCGCCTGCTCGGTCTTGGTCAACGGCTGCAGTGGGGCTTCGTGGCGGCAGAAATCATGCACCCGCCGCGCGGCGGCGACGAGCACACGGTGCTGCTGGCCGCGGGGAGTGCTGCCGGCGTGCGTCCCTTCGACCCCCTGGTCGTTCCGGAGGGACTCATCGGCATGGTGACCGCAGTCGATGCCAGCTCGAGCACGGCAATTCTCTGGACGCATCCAGATTTCCGTGCCAGTGCCACGACGACGGATGGCGTCGCCTTTGGAATCGTCGCTGCCCACCTTGGTTCCGGGGCCGATCGCTTTCTGCTAGAGATGCGCGGTGTACCGTTTCG
Source organism: Gemmatimonadaceae bacterium (assembly GCA_031423355.1). Lineage (GTDB taxonomy): Bacteria > Gemmatimonadota > Gemmatimonadetes > Gemmatimonadales > Gemmatimonadaceae > JACMLX01. The sequence goes on from JANPFJ010000063.1 coordinate 14,398, forward strand.
AAGTGAACTGAAACCGGGGACGATGATCGTGAGTTCGGGGCTCGGCAACGTGTTTCCGCGCGGTATTCCCATCGGCGTTGTGCTGCGGGAAACGAAGACCATCGAAGGGTGGGCTCGCACGTATCTGATCCGACCGATCGTCTCGCCTGACGCGTCGACGGCGGCAATGGTACTGCTTGCAGCACGCGCCGCCGCGGGCGTGACCGGTGCCTGGAGCAGCGCGGCGGCTTCCGAAGGGACGCAGAAGGGCATCGCGGCTGCTGGCGATTCGATCCTGAGCGATTCCGTCCGCCAAGTGCAGGGAAAGCTTGCCCTGCTCGATTCGCTGCGCCGAGCGGCGATCTATCGGGGTGACAGCGGAATTCGCGTCGAATCCGATTCGAGCGCCTTACGGCCGGAGGCACCTGCAAAATCACCCTCTGCGGCGGTCGTACCGCCAGCCGTCGGTCGGTCGACGTCGCCGGTGAGCGCTGCGCCCGCTGCAGCCGCTGTCCCGCCTGTTGTGCGGGCGCCGGCACCGGGGGGCGTGGCCCCAGCGGGCGCTGTCAGGTCTCCGCCTGCCAGCGTGGTGCGACCGCCCACAGCGTTGCCCGCAGGATCTGGAACGCCAGTCCGAAGCGACTCGGCTGCTGCACGCATCCGATCTCGTCCACGGAGTGAGGCTGCAGCACGCAACAAGCGGGACACGACCAAGGCACCGGAGAATCCATTCCGCTTGCCGCCGGCGGGAGACCGTGAGTGAGCGGCGTGTACGACTGGATTCGCCTGATGGTTGCAGTGTCGATTCTGGTGGTAGCGCACTTCATCTTGCGGCCACTGCTCGGTGATCGGATCGAAATCGATTTCCTGGTGCTCGCGCTCCTGTTGTTGTCGATCCGCGTCCGCCCGGGTGTTGGCGCTTTGCTTGGACTGATCATGGGGGCGGCATCCGATGCCGCGGCGCCGGCTGGGTTCGGCAGCGGGATGCTCGCGCTGACGCTGGTCGGGTACGTCACGAGTTGGCTGAAGGCAGCGTTCTTTGCCGAGAATGCCATACTCGATGGCATCGTGATCTTCACCAGTGCGTGGGGCGTCATCCTCCTGCGGCTGTTCCTGTCCGGCCGCGGCTTCGAGGCGGGAAGTGCGGTCTCGGCGCTGGTCTGGGCGCCGTTGTCGGCGGCCGCGACGGCAATCGCCGGAGCGATCCTTTTCGCCGTCCTGCGCCCGCTCTTGAAGCCGGCCGCCGCGTGAGCTACCACCCAAATGATGTGTCACGTCGTGCCACAGTGGCGCGCGTGCTGCTCGGGATTGGTTTCCTTGCGCTGACGTCGGCATTCTTTCGTGCGCAGGTGCTGCGCAACAAGGAGTACCTGGCACAGGCGGAACAGAATCGTTTTCGTGAAGTGCCGCTGGCTGCACCGCGCGGCATCATCTACGATCGTAACGGTCGGATCATCGCCGAAAATCTGCCGGGGTACGCCGTGTCGTTGCTGAGCCCGACGGCCGATTCCTTGCGCAGTGCGATGCGGCGATTGTCGAACATCATTCCGATCACTGACGACCAGGTGGAAGCGGCCGTGCGTCGCTGGCGAAAGAATCCGACGCGGCCCGCCGTGATTCTTCCCGACGCGCCATTCGATGTCGTCGCCGTGCTCGAGGAGCGCCGTGTCGAGAATCCGAGCCTGATCATCCAGAGCACCCCGAAGCGCTACTACCCGGACGGTCCGGCGGTGGCGTCATTCGTCGGGTACACCGGAGAAGTCACCGAGCGTGAGTTGGCGGATACGACGCACTCCGACTACAAGCCCGGCCAGCAGATTGGCAAAGGCGGTCTCGAGCGCTCGTACGAGAGAGAACTCCGCGGACGGGAAGGCGTGCGCTACGTGGAAGTGGATGCGCGCGGTCGTGTCGTGCGTGACGCTGGCGCGCGCGCCGAGCAGGCCCCGGTGGCCGCCGCGCCGTTGCGGACCAACATCGACATGGATCTGCAGCTGTACGTCATGTCGCTGCTTGGCGATTCGTTGCGGGCGGGTGTGGTTGCAATCGATCCGAACGATGGAGCCGTCCTCGCGCTCCATAGCGCGCCGACGTTCGACCCGAATCGATTTGTGGGCGGAATCCCGGCCGACTACTGGCGGGAACTGAACAGCGATCCGCGTCGGCCGCTGTACAACAAGGTGATTCAGGGGCGATACCCCCCGGCCTCGACCTGGAAACTGGCGACGTCGGCGATGGCCATGGAGGCCGGGCTCGTGCAGCTTGACGATCACATGCCGGTGCCGTGCACGGGCGGGTATCGATACGGTCGCTATTTCAAGTGCTGGAACAAGAAAGGGCATGGCGACATCAACCTGCGTCAGGCCATTGAGCAGAGCTGCGACGTGTACTTCTATCAGGTGGGGCTGAAGCTGGGCCTGTCACGTATGGTGGCGGGCGGCCTGAAGCTGAAGATGCGGGAGCGCTCCGGCGTGGACCTGCCGAACGAGACGCAACCGCAGTTTCCACCGGATGCGCAGAATTACTTCAATGAGCGGTACGGCGCACGCGGTTGGGTGCCCGGGTCGGTGTCGCTCAACCTCTCGATTGGTCAGGGCGAGAATGCGCAGACGCTGATCAACATGGCGCGGTTCTATACGGCGCTGGCCACCGACGGCAAGGCGGCGAGACCGGAGATTGTCTCACGGAAGCCGGAGCGCGTGCAAATCATGAACCTGACCGAAGCCCAGATGGTCGGTCTGCGTCTGGCGATGGCTGGTGTGGTGAGCAGTCGCGGTACGGCAAACAGCGCCCGTGTTGAAGGGATCACGGTGGCAGGGAAGACCGGCACGGCGCAGAATCCTCCGAATCTCGACCACGCCTGGTTCATGGGGTTCGCGCCGGCCGAGAAGCCGCGAATCGTCGTCGGCGTTTTCGTGGAATACGGTGAGCATGGCTACGTCGCGGCGCGAATCGCCACCAAGGTGATGGCGCGATACCTGAAGGCCACGACGGCACCGCTGGTGACGACCGAATGACGCGGCGAATTCCAGATGTGCCACTCGTCCTGATTGCGTTTGCGCTGAGCGTCTTCGGTATCTCCATGGTCTACTCAGCGGGGCAGACCGACACCATGACGTTCGTTGCGAACCTGTGGAAGACGCAGAGCGTCTGGTTCGTGGTGGCGATGTGTGCCGCGTTTGCTGCGAGCAGGGCATCCGTCAGGTTCCTGGATTGGGTTGCGCCGTTTGCGTATGTGCTGACGTTGGTGATGCTGTTGCTCACGCTCGCGATCGGCGGCGGGGCCGGAACCGCGGCCAGTTCGAAGAGTTGGCTGGTGATCGGGGGCATCCGCATCGGCCAACCGGCCGAGCTGGCGAAACTGACGGTCGTGCTGATGCTCGCTCGGGTGCTCGCCAACCGACGCGAGCCGCCGGAGTCGCTGCTCGAGTTGTGGCATCCTGCGCTGATCGTGGGCATCCCCTGGGTGCTGATCATGCTGCAACCGGATCTCGGCACAGGGATCGTGTTCATCGGCATCTTCTTCGCGATGCTGTTCTGGTCCGGCGTGAACGGTCGCTTGCTGCTCCTGATTGCGAGTCCAGCCGTCAGCCTGGTGCTGGCGTTCAGCACGCGATTGTGGGGCGCGTGGTTTCTGGTGCTGTTGCTGCTGGTCTGGTTCTATCGGCCGTATCTGCTGGAAGGGATCGCGCTCGTCTGCGTGAATGTGGTGACGGGTGTCGTCGCGCCGATCTTGTGGGAGAAACTCGCGCCATATCAGCAGAAGCGCCTGCTCGTCTTCCTCGACCCGAGCATCGATGCGAAGGCGTCGGGCTACCACGTCATTCAGTCGCAAGTCGCGATTGGGTCGGGTGGCTGGTTCGGCAAGGGGTTTACCCTTGGGACACAGAAGCGCCTGAATTTCGTGCCGGAGCAGCAGACCGACTTCATCTTCGCTGTCGTTGGGGAAGAGCTCGGTTTTATCGGGGTGACCCTCGCGCTGACACTCTTCCTCGCCCTGTTCCTGCGGGCGATCAGGATTTCAAGCCGGGCCAACGACCCCTACGCCAGCCTGATTGCGTTCGGGCTGTTGGCGAGCTGGTTGGTCCACGTGATCGAAAACGTGGGGATGACCCTGAACCTGATGCCAATCACCGGAATTCCGCTGCCGTTCTTCAGCTATGGCGGCAGCTTCATGCTGGCCTCCTGGCTGTCGGTTGGGGTCCTCATGCGCATCTCGCAGGAAGGTCGCGGGCGCGGCGATCTGGCGGCGATCTGACCGTGATCCGGAGGCTGCTGGGCCGCCGAGTCGCCCGGGGGTGGCAACCCGAAGCATTGCCCGGCTCTCGCGGAATAGCGAGATTGTTGGATGGCATGGTTCCGCAAGGAAAAGAAGCCCCGGCAGCCCCGGCGCGAGAAACTCGAGATTCCGCGCGACGCGTGGGTCAAGTGTGAGGCGTGTGGCCACACTGACATCCGCGACAATTTCGAGCGGAACCTCAACGTGTGTCCCAACTGCGACTACCATCGGCGCATCCGGGCCAGCGACTATCTGTCGATTCTTCTTGACGAGGAAACGATCGACGAGACCGAGACCGATCTTCGGTCGACTGATCCGCTCAGCTTCCCTGACTATCCCGCCCGTCTGAAGAAGTCGATTGCGAACGCGGGTGATCAGGACGCCGTCATCACCGCCACCGGACGGATCGCGGGAATGCCGCTGAACGTCGGGGCGATGGATTTTGCATTCATGGGCGGCTCGATGGGGTCGGTCGTCGGGGAGAAGTTGTCCCGACTGGGTCAGCATTCGCTGGAGAAGAAATTCCCGCTGGTCATTGTGTCGGCATCCGGCGGTGCACGCATGCAGGAAGGCGTGCTCTCGCTGATGCAGATGGCGAAAGTGTCGGCCATGTTGTCGATGCTGGCGGAGCGTCGCATCCCGTATATCTCGATACTCACCAATCCCACGACCGGCGGGGTGAGCGCGAGTTACGCCATGCTGGGCGATGCGATCATTGCCGAACCAGGAGCCGTGATCGGTTTCGCTGGCCCCCGGGTGATCAAGCAGACCATTGGGCAAGAGCTTCCGGATGGTTTCCAGACCGCCGAGTTCCTGATGGAGCACGGGATGCTCGACGCTGTCGTCCATCGGCACGAGCTGAAAGCGACGGTTGGTCGGCTACTGCGCCACATGACCGGCAAGCCCGCCGCTTCAGGCTGGTCGGCGGCCTGACCGGGATGATGGATGGCCACGCGGCGTCTCCGGACTACCGCGCGGCCATCGCGGCGCTCGCCGCGCGCACGACGCACGGCGTCCGCCTCGGTCTCGATCGCACCCGCGCGTTGCTCGATCGGTGCGGCAACCCGCATCTGCGACTGACGGCCTTTCATGTGGCTGGTACCAACGGAAAGGGCAGCACCTGCGCGACGCTCGACGCCGTGCTGCAGCAGATGGGATACATGGTGGGCAGGTACTCGTCGCCGCATCTGATCGACTTTCGTGAGCGTGTCCTGATCAACGGCGTGGCGGTGGACGAGGCACGCGTGATGTCATGGCTCGCGGCACATCAGGCAGACATCGATGTGCTCGGTGCGACCTTTTTCGAGGCGACGACGGCGATGGCGTTCGACCTGCTTGCCTCGTCCGGTGTCGACGCAGCCGTGATCGAGGTTGGCCTTGGCGGGCGACTCGATTCCACCAACGTGCTGACGCCGCTGGTGGCGGCCGTCACTGCGATCGGTCTCGATCACCGCGAGTACCTGGGCGATACCGTTGCCGAGATTGCGGCGGAGAAGGCGGGGATATTCAAGCGTGAGGTGCCGGCCGTGATCGGCGATCGGGACCCCTCTGTGGTCTCGACACTGGCAGAGGCCGCCGTTCGCGCGGGGGCGTCGGAGATCGTTGTTGCGGCCGATGTGCTTCCCGTTCGTCAGGTGTCGCTGACGGAGCACGGCACCGCCATCGACTTCCGTGATGGTACAGCAGACCTATCATTGACGAGCTCGCTGATGGGTGTGCACCAGGCGCAAAACGTCGCGACGGCGGTCTGCGTGCTGCGAGCTGCGGGCGGGGCGTGGGTTCCGTCTGAGGCGGCCCTGCGGGCCGGCGTGGGCAGCACGCGGCTGGCGGGACGCTTTCAGCGGGTTGGACCCTGGCTCTTCGATGTCGCGCACAACCCCGATGGCATGGAAACTGTCGCGCAGTCGGTCGGCGCAGTCACGCTGCCTCGTCCGCTCGGAGGCGTGCTCTGCGTGCTCTCGGACAAGGATTGGCGCGCGATGATCGACACGCTGCTGCCGGTCGTCGATGCGTTGTGGCTGACGGACGCACCGACGGCACCGTCCAGCCGCCGATGGCCCCTGCACGAGGTCGCGGCGTACGCGCGAGAGCGGGCGGGCGTGGATCGGATGGTCGTGGTGGAGCCGGACTTTCATGCCGCGCTCACGCGTGCCCGCGCTGGCGCGGCGACGGTGTTGGTGACGGGCTCTTTTCACACGGTCGGCGACGCGATGCAGCGGTTGCAGATCGATCCCCTTGCCGGGTAAGCTTGGCGGATGGCTTCGATTCGACCTCTGAACGGTTTTCGGGACTTCTATCCGCAGTCGTTCGCGGAGCGCGCGCACATTTTCTCGGTGTGGCGCCGGGTGGCTGCGCGGTACGGGTTCGTCGAGTATGACGGGCCACCGGTTGAGCCTCTCGAGCTGTACACGAAGAAGAGTGGCGCGGAGATCGTCGATCAACTCTACAACTTCGTGGACAAAGGGGGTCGCGATGTGGCGCTCCGGCCGGAGATGACGCCGACGGTTGCAAGGATGGTCGCAGCGCAGGCCAATTCGCTTCGGAAACCGGTGCGGTGGTTCTCGATCCCGCAGCTGTTCCGGTACGAGCGGCCAGGGCGTGGCCGGCTGCGCGAGCATTTCCAACTGAACGCAGACATTTTTGGCGATGGTGGGCCCGCGGCGGATGCCGAGTTGCTCGCGCTGGTGATCGACATGCTGCGCGAGTTCGGACTGACGTCGTCGGATGTGGTAGTGCGTGTGTCGGATCGTCGATTGCTCGATGCCCTCCTGCGGGCCATGGGCAATCCGGATGATCGGATTCCGATGATCTATGCCGTGCTGGACAAGTTCGACCGCCAACCGCGTGACCTTTCAATTGAAAGGCTGCAGGGCGCAGGCTGTACCGCGGCGCAGATCGCCGAGCTCCTGTCGGTGGTCGAGGCGCCTCGCGGAGAAGCGATTCTGCGACTTCAGCCACTGTTGCGCGACGACGAGAGTCGTGCGCGATTTCTGGCGTTGCAACAGGAAACGTTCGGTATGGTCTCGTCCCTCATCGGACACCCTGCGCCTACGTGGCTCCAACTTGACCTGACGATCGTCCGAGGCCTGGCGTACTACACCGGCTTGGTCTTCGAAGTTTTCGACGCGAAAGGTGAACTCCGCGCCGTCTGCGGCGGCGGCCGCTACGATGGTCTCCTGAGCGCCCTCGGTGGTGTCGACATGCCGGCAGCCGGATTCGGATGGGGCGACGTGGTGCTTGGTGAACTCTTGCGTGACCGCGGGCTGCTGCCAGCAGCGCCACAGGGACCGGAGTACTGGGTTGTTGCCAGCGATGAGACGGACACCGCGCTTGTCCAGCGCGTCGCGGGAGCGCTCCGGCGCTCGGGACGGCGCGTCGAATACGCACTGCGTCCGCAGCAGCTCAGCAAGCAGTTGAAAGCGGCGGTGAGCGCCGGTGCGGCGCACGCGGTGCTGCTCCAGAGTGACGCACCGAACAGCGCCGTCTTGCGCGACCTGACCACCGGAGCGGAAACACCCGTGGTCGTTTCCACGTGGCTCGAAAGCCTATGATGCACGCACGTTACTTCCAACAGCCGGTGCGTCGACGCACTGACGGAGCAGCATGAGCGACGACAAGAAGCTTCCGACCCGCGCCGAGGACTTCAGCGCGTGGTACAACGAACTCGTGCTGAAGGCCGAACTGGCAGACTACTCGCCCGTGCGTGGCTGCATGGTGATCCGTCCCGACGGCTACGGCATCTGGGAGCGCATGCAACTGGCGCTCGATCAGATGTTCAAGGCCACCGGACATCGGAACGCCTATTTCCCGCTCTTCATTCCGGAGAGTTTCCTCAAGAAGGAAGCGAGCCACGTTGAAGGATTCGCGCCGGAACTGGCGGTCGTGACGCATGGCGGCGGCTCGAAACTGGAAGAGCCGCTGGTGGTGCGTCCGACGTCGGAAACCATCATCTACCACATGTTCGCGAAATGGTTGCAGAGCTATCGGGATCTGCCGTTTCTCTACAACCAGTGGGCGAACGTGGTGCGATGGGAAATGCGGACGCGGCTGTTTCTGCGCACGACGGAGTTCCTCTGGCAGGAGGGACACACGGCGCACGTGACCCATGACGAGGCGGAGGCCGAGACGCGCCAGATGCTGGGCGTCTACCGCACGTTCATGGAGGAATGGATGGCAATGCCGGTGGTCACCGGGCTGAAGACCGACAGTGAACGGTTCGCCGGTGCGCTGCGCACGTACTCGTGCGAAGCGATGATGCAGGACAATCGCGCACTGCAGGCGGGCACGTCACACAACCTTGGCCAGAACTTCTCCAAAGCGTTCGACCTCACGTTCCAGACCGAGGCAGGTGGCATCGAGCACGCCTGGAACACCAGCTGGGGCGTCAGTACGCGCATGATCGGCGGACTGGTGATGACACACGGCGATGACAACGGGCTGCAGATTCCGCCGCGGCTGGCACCGATCGAAGTCGTGATCGTTCCGATCTGGAAGACCGATGAAGAGCGCGCGACGGTGTTCGAGATGGCCCACCGGGTGAAGGCGGAGATCAGTGGACGCGAGCGAGGGCTGGTGGGGCGCGTGACGGCGCATGTCGATGACCGCGTCGGCATCAAGCCGGGCGCGAAGTACTACCACTGGGAGCTGCGTGGCATTCCGATCCGGATGGAGATCGGACCGCGCGATGTCGCAGCCAACCAGTGCGTACTCGTTCGTCGTGACGTGAAGGGCAAGCATCCGGTGTCACTCGATGGTGTGCTGGGTACGATTCACCAGATGCTCGATACGATGCAGTCCGACATGTTTGCTGCGGCCGTCGCGCGGCGCGACGCGAACTCGCATCGTGGCGAGATCACCTACGACCGGTTCAAGGAGATCATCGAGGGCCCGGGCGGATTCGTCTACGCCGGCTGGAATGGTGATCCGGCCGTCGAGGCACGCGTCAAGGAGGAGACGAAGGCAACCATCCGCTGTATTCCTGACCCCGAGTTCCGTTCGCCGGTCGCGCCGACGACGTGCATGGTGACTGGCGAGCCGGCGAAGCACGAGGTGATATGGGCGAAAGCGTACTGATCCCTGGGCTGCGCCGGCGCGAGGGTGAGCTGGTGTGCGACGACGTAGCGCTGACGGCGGTTGCAGCTGTCGTGGGCACACCGACGTACGTCTACTCCGCCGCATCGGTGCGAGCCGCGTACGGGCGCCTCACCGCGGCGCTCGACGGACTGCCGGTGCACATCCACTACGCGATGAAGGCGAACTCCAACCTCGCCTTGCTTCAGGTCGTGCGCGAGTGCGGTGCCGGCGTCGATGTCGTCTCGGCCGGCGAATTGCATCGCGCCCGGCTGGCGGGATTCCCTGGTGGGCACATCGTCTTCGCCGGCGTCGGCAAGACGCGGCTCGATCTCGAGTATGCGCTGGATGCGGGCGTCCAGTGCGTGAACGTCGAGAGTGAAGAGGAACTCGAGCTCCTGTCGGAGGTGGCGGCGGCCCGCGGGGCGGTCGCGCCCGTGTCGCTGCGGATCAACCCGGGTGTCGTCGACGTCACCGCCGGTCACGCCTACATCGCGACGGGCGAAGCAGGGTCGAAATTCGGCATTCCGATCGGGCGCGGGCTGGCGGCAGCGCAGCGTGCCGCTGCGCTGCCTGGCATCGCGTTGATTGGACTCGACATGCACATCGGATCGCAGATCGCGGAAGTCGCCGCCTTCGCCGAGGCGCAACAACGCCTGCGCGGCCTGCTCGACGCCGTGCGGGACGCCGGGATCGGCACGGTTCGGATCATCGACGTGGGCGGTGGATTCCCGGTGGCGTACAGCGATGGCGAGCCGATCGCCGACCTGGACGGATTTGCTCGCGTGCTGCGCGACACGTTCGGTGATGCAGGAGTCGATCTGATCGTCGAGCCGGGTCGCTTTCTGGTCGCAGAAGCTGGCGTGCTGCTGACTCGCGTCCTGTACCGCAAGCAGAGCGGATCGAAGCACTTCATGATCGTCGATGCCGGAATGAATGATCTGTTGCGACCCTCGCACTACGAAGCACACCACGAGATCGAGCCCGTGCTCCCGACCTCGGCAGCAACACAAACGGTTGATGTCGTCGGCCCGGTCTGCGAGACGGGCGATTTCCTGGCGCTCGATCGCGCCATGCCGAATGTCGGCAGCGGGACGCTGCTCGCGGTGCGCAATGCCGGTGCCTACGGCTATGTCATGAGTTCGACCTACAATTCCCGACCGCGTCCGGCCGAGGTCCTGGTGGACGGCGATCGATGGGGCGTCGTGACGGTGCGCGAGACGTTCGACGATCTCGTGCGCAACGAGCACCTTTCCCCCGAATGGAGATCCGCCTGATGCGCATTGGCCTACTCGCTGATACTCACGATCGCGTTGATGCCGTGGCCGAGCTGGCAAAGCGCATGGCCGCCGGCGGCGTGGGCTACGTGATTCATGCCGGCGACTTCTGTGCGCCATTCAGCCTCAAGCCGATCCAGGATCTGCAACTGGCGCTGAATGGTGTGTTCGGGCGCAATGATGGCGATCATGAGGCGCTGCGAGCGATGGCGATGACCGGGCTGGGGTCGGAGTTGTTCGAGTCACCGCACAGCTTTGACCTGATGGGGAAGAGCATCCTGGTTGTACACGACATCAATGAAGCCGCCCCACGGTCGCTGGAAGCACATGACATCGTCGTACACGGCTTCACCCATCGTGAAGAGATGAAGACTCGTGGGAAGACCCTGATCGTGAACCCCGGCGAGGCCTGCGGCTGGCTGCATGGCGCGCCGACCGCTGCGATTCTCGACCTCGACACACGGCATGTCGAGATCCTCAAGTTGACCGATGGCAACTGGAGCACACGGTGAGCAGTCGCATTCTGATTCTCGATTGCGGATCGCAGTTCACGCAATTGATCGCCCGCCGCGTACGCGAGGCGCGTGTCTTCTCCGAGATCCATCCGTACACGAAATCGCTGGAGTGGATCCGCGCGTGGAATCCGACCGGCATCATTCTGAGCGGTGGCCCCAGTTCAGTCAGCGATGTGGGGGCGCCAACCATCGATCCGGCGCTGCTCGATGTCGCCCCTGTTCTTGGCGTCTGCTACGGGATGCAGCTGATTGCCCATCTTCAGGGCGGCAGCGTGCTCGGCGGCGGTCGGCGCGAGTATGGACGCGCCGATGTCGAGGTGATGGAGTCGGCGGGGATGTTCGCGGGCTTCGAGGTGGGTGACCGCTCGCAGGTGTGGATGAGCCACGGTGACCACGTCGAGACGGTGCCGCCCGGCTACGTGCAGACGGCGCGCAGCGGGACGACGGTGGCCGGCTTCCGGCACCAGTCGAAGCCCATCCACGCAGTGCAGTTCCATGCTGAGGTAATGCACAGTGTCCGGGGCGCGGAGATGCTGCAGAACTTCCTGTTCGAGATCTGCCACTGCACCGCCGACTGGACGCCAGGGCACTTCATCGACCAGCAGGTGGCGAGCATCCGCACCCGCGTTGGGGACGCGCAAGTGATTTGCGGCCTCTCGGGCGGCGTGGACAGCGCGGTGGCCGCAGCCCTCGTGCACAAGGCGATCGGCGACCAGCTCACCTGCATCTTCGTGGACACGGGCCTGCTGCGCCTCCTCGAGCGCGAGCAGGTCGAGCGCACGTTCGCTTCGGGGCTGGGCATCAAGCTGATCACCGTGCGGGCCGAGAAGCAGTTCCTTGACGAGCTGGCCGGGCACGCGGAACCGGAGATCAAGCGCAAGAAGATCGGGGCGACCTTCATCCGCGTGTTCGAGCAGGCGAGCGCGGATGCCGGCAAGGACGCGAAGTTCCTGGTGCAGGGCACGCTCTATCCCGACGTGATCGAGTCGGTGAGTGCCACTGGCGGCCCGTCGGCGACGATCAAGACGCACCACAACGTCGGCGGCCTGCCGGATGACATGCAGTTCAAGCTGATCGAGCCGCTGCGCGAACTGTTCAAGGACGAGGTGCGCCACGTGGGCCGGGAGCTCGGCCTGCCGGAGGAGATGGTGGGCCGGCACCCGTTCCCCGGTCCGGGCCTGGCCATTCGCATTCTCGGCGAAGTGAATGACCACGCACTCGATATCCTTCGGAAATCAGACGCGATCTACCTCGAGGAGATCCGCGCCGCAGGATTGTATCCGGATATCTGGCAGGCATTCGCGGTGTTTCTTCCGGTGCGCTCGGTCGGAGTGATGGGCGACGGCCGCACCTATGAGCACGTGATTGCACTGCGCGCCGTAACCAGCACGGATGGCATGACCGCAGACTGGTATCCGTTCCCGTACGACGTGCTCGGGCGCATATCGAATCGGATCATCAACGAAGTCGATGGCGTGAATCGGGTGGTGTACGACATCAGCTCCAAGCCGCCCGCGACCATCGAGTGGGAGTAGGGCGACCGGCGTACTGACCGGTCCGAGGTAGGGACGGGCTCTCGGCGGGCCAGTAGCGGTCTTGCTGCACGGTGCGGACTCGACCGGCGGGATTGCTCCCTGAACGCATGTGCGCAGTTGTCCGCCCGGCAAGGCCAGTGCGCCGTCTGGTCTGGAAAGGCAGCGGAACTGGTCGAGCCACGGATCGCCGCAGCGATCCAAGGGTACGCATGCGCGCGTCGCGTAGAACGCAACCCATCGACGCACTCTGCGCGTGCCAACGCGCGTGTCGAGGAGTCATGCCACTATGACGCGCCGTCGTGCGCGCCGATGTTCAGCGTGGAGCGCATTCTGATGAAGAAGATTGGTGTCGTCGCCGGTGTGACCAGTGTCCTTCTGGGTGGACTTTGGCTGCTGCAGGGAGTGGGCGCGGTGCATGTCCGGCCGATCCTCTGTTTCGCGGATTGCGCACCAGTGCAAGGGGCTTCTCTGGCGTGGGCAATCGCCGGAGCGTCCCTTGTGGCGACAGGAGTCATCGCACTGGTCTTTTCGCTGAAGCGGCGTGCTCTGCGGTAGAGTCGCGCGTTCGGGACGCGACACGTTGTCTGGCGGCTGTCGGCGTGACTCGCGCCAACGCACAGGCTGGTGTGAGCGTTGACGTCGCACGGATTCTCGCGTACCTGACCTTCGCGCTGCGAGGATCTCGGTTACGCAGCATTCGCCCGCGTTATCTGGCGCATACAGGTTGCTGTGTTTGGCTGCAGCATGTCGGAATGCCCGAACACGCCGATCGCGGTACGTGACACGGAGAACGGCCGCGAGGTATCAACGTTGACCCGGTGCAATGATGCCGGACAGAACCATACCAGGATCTGGCATGAGTTCTGTCGTGGGCATTGCGTTGACGTGTGCGATGTCTGTTCTTCACTCAGACAAAGCCCTTCTCGCCGAATCGAGCTCGCAGGTGTTCGATCGGAACTTGAGCGAGTGGCGCCGATGACTATGGCCGCCAAATGTGCTGAGGTGCGGCCTGGCGGCGACATACAATCCGCGCCGCGCGTCGCACGTTGCTTGCCATCCAGACGCAATGAGAGAGAAATCACTACGATCTGCTGGCGGGCCTCCGCTTCGACGATTTTCTCGGAAGGCAGAACGCGCGATGCCTGAGTGTGCGCGGGCGAAGCGGGAACGCACATCGTACTTCCCGTCGCCATGGCTGTTCTTTCTGCTGGTGATTCTGCTCTCGATCCCATTCTACGTGTTGGGCGAGGCGGGGGGTAGCCTTCCGATCGCGACATTTCTTCCGATGTCCGCTCTGATGGCGTTCATTCCGATGGTGGCGTCGCTGGTCCTTGTTCATCGGAAACAGGGAGCGCAGGCCGCATGGAAGCTGCTCGCGCGCGCATGGGACGCTTCCAGGATCAAGGGCGTGGTATGGATCGTCGTCGCAACGTTGCTGATGCCGACCGTGTTCTTGCTGACATATGGCGTGCGTCGCCTTGCAGGCGGCACACTGCCCGAAGCGCATATGTTTCCAATCGTCAGCATTCTCTCGTCCTCCGTCATGCTCTTCGTCGGCGCGATAGGCGAAGAGCTCGGCTGGCAGGGTTACGCCTATGCCGGACTTGAGAGAGGGTGGAGTGCGCTCGGTGCTGCACTCATCGTCGGCATCGTGTGGGCGCTCTGGCACGTGATTCCGTACGCTCAGATTGGCCGCAGCTGCTCGTGGATCGTGTGGCAATGCCTCGGGACGATCACATTACGTGTCATCGTCGTCTGGCTCTTTGTCAACTCAGGTCGGAGCGTTTTCCTCGTGGCGCTCTGTCACACCACGATGAATCTTCCGTGGGGCGTTTATCCGGCGTTCGGATCATACTTCGATCCGATGTTGTTGTTCGTGCTGCAGTCTCTGATTGCCGGGGTCATCGTTGCGCTCTGGGGTGCTTCGACGCTTGCACGATTTCGGTACGCCACAGTACCCAGATGAGACCGCTCGAAGTTCTTGTGACGCTGCTCAACCTTGCGGCGTTCGCGGCGCTGGCAAGCAGCCGGCTTCGCATATCGCTTGCCGCGCGAGTCCTTCCCGTCGCCGGGTTGCTGTCCGTGGCTACTCACATTCAATGCGAGGGTGCGCGTTGGCAAATGGTGCCGGCCTACGCAATGAGCGGGATTCTGCTCTTGGCATCCCTCGCGCCCGGCAGGAAGGACGCGAGCGCGCGCAGCACATTCAGGCGCATGGTCAGCTACGTCGGTTCGGCCATCGGTGCCATCGTGCTGACATTCGCGTGTGTCTTGCCGGTCGCGTTTCCTGTCTTTCGATTTCCGCCTCCCACCGGCCCATATGCCATCGGCACGGTGACGTATCATTGGATTGACGCCAGCCGCGCGGAGATCTTCACGGAGGCCCCCGATGATCGGCGCGAATTGATGGTGCAGGTTTGGTATCCTGCTCGAGCCAACGCGTCGGCGCGACGCGCGAACTATTTGCAGGACGGCGCGGTCTTGGCGCCTGTGGCGCGTCTACTCCGCTTGCCGGGCTGGGTGTTCACGCACCTCAAGTATGACGTGACCAACGCCATGCCCTTGGCGCCTATGGCAGCTGGCGTCGCTGCTTTCCCGGTACTGATCTTTTCTCATGGACGCGGTGGCGTACGCCAACACAACACTTTCCAGGTCGAGGAAATGGTGTCGCATGGCTACGTCGTTGCGGGGATCGATCATCCGTACGCTGCAGCTGGAGTGGATTTCCCGAACGGGCGCAGGGTGAGCTACGACCCACGTATGTCAGATCGCCAGTTCCAGGATCAGGTTCTACCGTTTCTGGCGCAGGACGTCAGCTTCACGCTCGACCAACTCGCAGTTGTCAACCGCTCAGACCCCACTGGAGTCCTCACTGGCCGGCTGGACCTACACCGTGCCGGTGTGTTCGGCGTCTCGTTGGGCGGCGCCGTCACCGCGCAGGCGTGTCGTCAGGATGCCCGGCTGCGAGCGTGCCTCCCGATGGATGTGTACATGCCCGCCGATGTCGTTCGCGATGGCTTGCGGCAGCCGACGATGTGGATCAGCCGAGATAGCGGCACCATGCGGCGCGAAGGCTGGACGAGTACCGATATCGACGAGACGCAGACCACGATGCGCCGCGTGTACGAGAGCCTTCCCGGGGACGGCTATCTGGTGCTCGTGCCGAACATGTATCATCAGAATCTGTCCGACTTCCCGTACTTTGTTGCGTCGCCGCTGTACCCATGGCTCGGTCTTGGACCGATCGGCTCGCGCCGCGCTCATGCCATCATCAATACCTACTCGCGCGCCTTCTTCGATCGCTATCTGAAGGGCTTGACGACGCAACCGATACTGGATGGGCCGGCATCGGAGTATCCTGACGTGCGATTGCAGTCACGGGGGAACTGATCCCTTTCGCATTCGACCAGGCCGCGGATCGCTGACGTCGAAGAACTGCCCAGGTGTGGTGCCGAATACCCCGCGGAAGGCTGCGACGAACGCACTCGGCGAACTGTACCCGGCACGGCGCGCGACTGCCGCGACGGATTGTCCTGCTGCGAGTGCGAGTAGGCCGTCACTCATGCGCGATTGCCGAAGCCACCGGCCGAGCGAGATGCCGGTTTCGTCGCGGAAGCGCCGCTGCAGCGTGCGGAGACTCATGCCGGCCGCAACGGCGAGGCGGGCGGGCGAGTCTGGCACGCCATTCAGGGACTCGATCAGACGGAGCAATTCCGGCGAGTGCGGCTTCGGCAGTGCAAACGCTGGTGTGTCGCGCTCCGACAACAACTCGGTGACGAGCGTGGCGATGGCGTGGTGCGTTGGTATGCGCGCATCGAGCATGCCGATCTCGACGCTGCGCACGATGAGTTCGCGAAGGAGCGACGAGATCGCGATCACGCCCGTCCGCTGCGGAAGTGGCCCTACGGGTTCGTCGGGGCGAAAGTACAACGCGTGCATCTCGAGCCGGCCGGTTCCGCGCCACGCGTGTGCAATGCGGGCGGGGGCGCAAACGGCCGAACCTGGCGGTACAACCCAAGTGCCCACAGTCGTCCAGATGGTCATCACGCCGCGCATCGGCACGATCAGCTGTGGCCACGGATGGGCGTGCGGCGCAATACGGTCTCCGTCCTCCGCCCATGTGCGCAAGGTTCGCACGAGGAAGAACGGCTCATCCGCGGTGGAGTGGCGCATGTTCGACATTCCATGACAGAGCATCGGGATTGCGGCGTGCGCCACACCGAAGGTATGATCGCGCCATGCCAAACAACCTCGCCAGTTTCTCGATTCACGCCGCTGACGTACAGCGAGCTCGGCAGTTCTACGAAAGCGTTTTTGCCTGGCGGTTCGAGCCCTGGGGGCCGCCCGAGTTCTATCTCATCCACACCGGGGACGAGTCACACCCCGGGGTGCAGGGGCTGCTCCACGGTCGGATGGCGCCGATGGGCGACGGAGGACCGAACTGCTTCGAGTGTACGATCTCGGTTGCCGACGTGGATGCGATCGCTGCCGCGGCGGTGGCACATGGCGGAACGATCGTGATGCCCAAGGCGACGATCCCGACTGTCGGAGATCTGATCTATTTCACTGACACCGAGGGGAATCGCGTCGGCGCGATGTGCTACGAGGTGGCGCCGCATACCTGACGCAGGCGTCGGCCGGTCAGTGCCGATCGCGCTCCAGCGCACGAGCGATTGTCGCTGACTGCGCAGGCAGCGAGAGCACCGCACGAAGCTGCGCAACCACGAGGCGGCTGCCGGTGAGCGTGAGATGGTTGCCGTCCTGGTACAGCAGACGCCCATTACGCGTTGCGTGACAGACTTGGTCGTCGCAGAAGATCGCCGCGGCATCGACGACAGTGAGCGCTGGTATCCGTGCGGAGAGTCGGCGCACCAGTGCTCGATACTCGAGATTGCGCCGGTCTACCATGGTTCGTGGAACGGCGCATGGCGTGCGGATCGCTCGGAGTCCGAATGGCCGGCCGATCAGGCACTCCTCGGGGAGAAATCCCAGTTCCGGCACGCCGATCACCAGCACGACGCGCTTGCCAACTGCAAGAAAGGATCGAATCGATTTTTCGAGTCCGGATTCGAGTGCGCGTTGCAGTTCCCGTGAGTCGTGTGGTGTTCGCTGCACCGTCACCGGGACGACCGGGCGTTGTGTGTCGACGCCGAAGCCTTCGCCCGTGACGTAGGCCGCGCCGCGCGACACCAGCAGGACGGTACCGATGCCGGTATCAGATCTGATGGCCGTATGCGCGAGCTGCGAGGCGCGACGACAGATCTCCGAGAGCCGATTGTCGATCACATCCGGCTGCAGCAGTGGTGCACACCCCTTGCGGCCAGTGAGCAGCAGCGGTCGTGGGCCCTTGAGATCGGCGAGTCCGGCGAACAACACTTCGGCATGACTGTCGCCGAAGACGGCGATCCCCTTGCCAGCGCCCGCGGTACGCCAGCACCAGGTTGCGTTCCCCTTGTCAGCCAACCGACAGCGCGTCGCATACGCTCCATAGGATGTGATCGAATCGGGCGATGCATCGCGCAGCAGCGCCACCGCATCGGTTCCCGCCGTGCCATATCGGTTCGGGAGTCCATGAGCGCGCACCAGCGCACCGGAGGTCAGCGCGAGTGCGCCGAGTATGAGGCCATATGGAAGCAGGTGACGGGCGGTGATCGTTGACGCCGCGGAAACCCGCACGGCGCGGTCACGCGCGGGCCGTTCGATCAGTGTGAGGGTGGCGTGCGACAGCATGACGACGGGTAGCATCAGCAATACGCTGGCCCATTGCAGCTCGCTCGCGGACCACGCGCGTTCTGCCGCGAGAATGTGCAGCAATGCGAGCGGTGGCCAGTGCCAGAGATAGAGTGCGTAGCTGCGTTGCCCGATCCAGCGCGCGACGCTGTTCGCGAGCACGGTACGATTGGCAAGCGCGCGAGGTCCGGCGGCGAGTATCAGCGCCGTACCAACGACGGGGGCGAGTGCGGAAATTCCGGGCCACGCATCGGTGGCGCGCATCCGCCACGCAGCAGCGAGGATCAACGCAAGGCCGAGCACCGAGGCTGCCGCACGGACATGTTTCGTGCGATCGCTGGGTGTCATCGAGA
>JANPFJ010000064.1:0-5265 GCA_031423355.1 Gemmatimonadaceae bacterium
TCTGCATCGCCATCGCTGCGGCCATCATTGCCTGACTGGCCGCCGTCAGTGTCGGTGTGGCCGTCTGTGGACCGCGACGGCGGAAACGGGCCCGCCCGCGCGGTGTTTCTGGTGCGATCGAGTCCACCTGCGCCTTGTACGTCGCGACGTCGGCGCCGGACATGCCAGTCAATGCGCCAGACAGCGCGCGCGCAGTGCGATGTGCCGCGTACGCACCGATCGACCCGGACCACATCTCTCGCGATACCGTCGCCACCTGCGCCAGCGCCATCGCCGACGTGCGGACACGCGGGTCGAGCTTCAGTGTCAACGGCTGTGTATGACGCGCGCCATCAACAGTCAACCGAACGGTGTAGCTGCCCGCCGGCGCCCACGGCGCATTCACCGTGGGATAGGTGCGATGCGGCACGGCGCCCGTCGCGTCACTGTCACCGTCATCGGCGATGTCCTCGGCCGGAATCGGATCGTAGTGCAGATCCCACGCGAACCGATGCATGCCCGCCTTGGTGGAGAGCTGAATCGGCGGTGCCGGCCAGTAGAGCGGCAGCCCGCAGAAGGTGGCCGTCGGCGTCTTCTGGCAGATGCGGTCGTACGCCGGCAGATCGAAGGCCGGATGCGGATCGAGCACCGGTTCGTTGCTCGTGTACCGACGAACGACCCTGCCCACCGCATCAACAATCTCCATCGTCACAGGTCCCGACACATTCGACGCCAACCGGTAGTCTATGATGCCGCCCGGCATTGGATTTTCACCTGCCGGCACTTCCGGCGCCCACGGTGTGGGATCGTTGGTGGCGAATCGCACACGCACCGCTGTCGGTGGCTTGAACAGATGGGCCGTCGTCGCTGCACGAGCCGCCGCGGCCTGCCGCAGCGTGGTGATGTTGTCGAGGATCCAGAAACCACGACCATGCGTGGCGATCACCAGATCGGAGCAGTGGCAGGTGCTGTCGTCCTTCACCGCCAGGTCGCGCACCGCAATCGCCGGCATGTTCAGCCGCAGCGACTCCCAGTGATCACCATCGTCGTACGACACCCACACTTGGGCGTCGGTGGCGGCATAGAGCAATCCCTTCTGCCGCGGATCCTCGCGAATGGAGTTCGACGCTGCACCGCCGGTGATGCCGGTGTTGATCTCGGTCCACGTCTTGCCGCCATCATGCGTACGCACGAAGTGCGGATTCATGTCATCCAGGCGCAGCGTGTTCACGGCCGCGTACGCCGTCTGCGTATCGAAATGCCCGGCCTCGAGATTGTAGATACGCGCCCACGGCTTGGCGATCGCCGGTGTGACGTTGGTCCAGGTTGCACCGCCGTTCCTCGTCACCTGCAGCGTGCCGTCATCACTGCCGCTCCAGAGCACATTCACGTCGCGGGGCGACGGTGCGAGTGCCGTCAGCGAGCCGGCCGGTGCCACTTTCACGGTGCCGGAGTACTGCCCCGTTGTTGCAGGCACGGTCCATGTCTGGCGCGTCAGGTCAGGGCTGATCCGGCTCCAGCTCTTGCCGCGATCGAGGGTCTTCCAGACCACGTTCGACGCGTAGAACAACACATCCGGCTTCACCGGCGAGAAGTGCAGCGGCATCGTACGCACGTTGCGACTGAACCCTTCCATGTCCGGGCCGACGTAGGTCGTCTGGGCGGTTTTGCGGTTGTAGAGCGATACGCCGCTACGCATGCTGCCGTACACCATGTCGGGATCGCGCGGGTCGGGCGCGGCGACCCCGTACTCCTGGATGTTCACCGGATGCCAGTCGTGAAACGTGATCTGCCCGTCATCTGACCGGCTGGCCACACACGCCGAGCCGCTGTCCTGCTGGCCCGAGCAGAGTCGATACGGGAAGGCGTTGTCGGCCGTCACGTGATACATCGCGGCGGTGGGCTGCGTGTACCAGTTGCTCCACGACACGCCACGATTGGCCGAGACGACCGCGCCCTGATCACTGACGGCGAAGACGATGTTCGGATCGTTCGGATTGATCCAGATCTTCTGATAGTCGTCTCCACCGGGGGCACCACGCACAGCGCTCCACGAGTATCCCGCATCCTCGGTGCGCCACATCACGGTCGACGCACTGTAGACGACATTTTCATTCTTCGGATCAACGTACAGCGTCGGCAGATCGCCACCACCGATCCGCGCCATCGGCCGGTTGTCGGTCATTCGCCCGCCCTGGCTCGGCATCCCGGGCATCTGCACTGCCAGCGCCCAGTGTTCGCCCCCGTCGGCGGACTTGTAGAACCCCACCGTACTCGGCACCGTCGCCGTCGCGACATTGGCCACGGTGGCGTAGAGCACACTCGGATTGCTGGTCGAGAGCGCGAGATTCGCCTGATTGAGCACCGGCAGTCCGTCGGTGATCTGACGCCAAGTGGTGCCGCCGTCGGTGGACTTGAAGAAGCCACCGGTGCCGGCGAACGCCTGGCCCTCGATGAAACTCTGCTGTTGCTGCCAGAGCGTGGCGTAGAGCGTGTTCGGATTGCGCGGATCGATACGAACGTCGTTGGCGCTGGTGTATTCATCGCGATACAACACCTTCTCGAACGTCGCGCCGCCGTCGGTTGAACGGAACACGCCGCGTTCCGAATTCGGCCCATACGGATGGCCCAGCACCGCCACGAAGAGGCGATCCGGGTTGGTGGGATCGACATCGATCATCGCGATCATCTGGCTGTTGCGCAGGCCGAGATGGGTCCAGGTGGCGCCGCCATCGGTGGACTTGTACATCCCGTCGCCCACCGCCAGGTCGGGGCGGATGATGCCGGCGCCGGACCCAACGTAGATCACCTTCGGATTCGACGGCGCGACGGCGATCGCACCGATGCTGCCGGTGGACTGCTTGTCGAAGAGCGGCACCCAGTTGGAGCCGTAGTCGGTCGAGCGCCACACGCCGCCGTCGTCATAGCCGGCGTAGAAGACGTTCGGCTGGCTTGGTACACCAGCGATCGCCCGCGCGCGACCTCCGCGCACCGGTCCGATGTGTCGCCAGTGCATGTCGGACGTGATGTCGGCGGCCTGCGCCGCGGCGAAAGACGGCAGCGTGGCGCCAGCTGCAAGGACAAGCAGGGCGCGGCGGAACAGAGACTGACGCACGTGGACCGATCCGGTGGGAGACGGGAGTGCTACGCTCAGGCGGTGAATGACGCTGGAGCATAGTGGCCGGTCCTCACCCGGCAGAGTGTCTCGCCCTCGGCTGCTTCCACCGGAGCCGGAACTGCAACTGCTTGACGCAAAGGTGCAGAGGCGCGAAGGCGCTATGGCTGCGTGGTCGCGAGTGGGGAGGTCGTGGCGGCGGGTTGACGCTTGGCTGCGGGGAGCACTTGCGGAAGGCGCAGGGCGCCGACGATCAACACCAGCGCGGCAATGATCTGTGTTCCCATGGCGAAGGTGAGTGAAGTGGCGTGCGCCAGGCCACCGATGATCGGTGGGCCGATCATGAAGCCGACGTAGCCGATGGACGACACCGAGGCGATGGCTGCGGCGCGACTGACGCCGGGGATCCGGGTGGCGGCGTTGTAGAGAATCGGCACGACGGTCGCGAGGCCGATGCCGACCAACGCGAAGCCGACCATGGCAAACCAGGGCCGCGCGACCAGCAGCACCAGCAGCATCGCGATGGCCGTGAGCGCCGGCCCGGCGATCAGCATCGTACGCTCCGAGACACGCGCGCGCACCGAGTCACCGGCAAATCGCATTGCGGCGGTGGCACCGGCAAAGGCGACGTAGGCCATCGCCGCCTTCTCCTGCGGTGTGTGCAGCTCCTGCGCCACATAAAGGACGCTCCAGTTGTACATCACCCCTTCGGCCAGCATCCCTGACAGGATCAGCAGGCCGATCAGCAACAGGGTGCCTTTCGGCCAGGCGAAGTGCGCCTGTGATGCGTCGGCCGTCGGATGCGCCGCAAGCATGCCGCGCGACGCGATCGTGATCGACGTTCCGACCACGGCGGCGACCACGGCCAGCTGGATCGCGCTCGACACACCGCCGCGGATCATCGCCGCCGCCGCCGCCGCGCCGACCATCGCCCCGAGGCTGAACATCCCATGGAATCCGCTCATCACCGTGCGGCCGGTGAGCGTCTCCAGCATCGTTCCTTCGGCATTGATGGCGACGTCGAACACACTCTCGCCCGCGCCCAGCAGCACCATCACCGGCAGCAGCGCCCAGAATCCGGGCAGCACCAGAGACAGTGCGAGCGCGAGGGAGATCGCCCAGCCGGCGAGAATCGCAGCGCCGCGTGCGCCGAGCTTCCCGACCAGTCGACCCGCAATCGTGAGCGTCAGGACGGAGCCGACGCTCGTCGCCAACAGGGCGGCGGCCAGCGTTCGCTCATCGAGCGCATACGTGGCCTTGAGCGACGGCACGTGCACACCCCAGACGCCGGCGACGAATCCAAGGTTGAGAAACTGTGTCCGCGTCGCCCATCTGGCCTTCGACAGGGCCGTGCGGGGCGTGCGGGCCGAGAGGGGGAGGACGTCGCCGGGCATCATCGCCAGAGAGTTCGGGGAGGGGTCGAGTCAGAACTGCACGAACAAGCCGAAATATGCACATTTGTGCAAGTCCGTGGCTGTCACATTGAGTAACTTTGTGCGATGGCTCATCCCAAGACTCCCAATTCCCCGATTTCCGACGACAGCCCGCGGTTCGCGCAGGAGCGCCAGGCCCGGATCGCGGCCACGCTGCGTGAGCAGGGTCGGGTCGAGGTCTCTGCGCTGGCGGCCGAATACGGCTTGTCGGAGGATACAATCCGGCGCGATTTGCGGCTGCTCGCCTCACGCGGGCTGGTGCAGAAGACGCATGGCGGCGCCGTCGCACTCTACACCACCGCCCTGCCGATGGCGCAGCGGGTGGATGTGCGCGCCACGTCGAAGCGTGCGATTGCGCGGGCCGCAGCCGAGCGGGTGCAGGCGCATCAGGCGCTGTTCATCGATGGCGGCAGCACGGCACTGGCATTGGCGCAGATTCTCGCGTCGCCCGATGCGCCGCGACCGCTGACGGTGATCACCGCGGCGTTCGATGTTGCGGCGCTCTTCGCCAACGATCCAACGGTGCAGCTGGTGCTGGCCGGCGGGACGTGGTCGCATGAGACGCGCGAGTTCTTCGGCGATCAGGCGCAGGCCACGATCCGCGCGCACCGTGCCGACTGGGCGTTTCTGGGTGCATGCGCGTTGCATCAGCGTGCGGGGCTGACGTCGTCGCTGGCCGGTGATGCGCAGGTGAAGCGGGCGATGATCGAATCGGCGGCGGCGTGTGCGGTGCTGGCC
>JANPFJ010000065.1:0-10868 GCA_031423355.1 Gemmatimonadaceae bacterium
TCACCGGTCATCAAGGACACCAACGCCTACCTGGACATCGTGGGCAGCGGGTACGTGAAGCTGCTGCAGATGATCGTGATCCCCTTGATCATGGTCTCGATCGTGGCGGCGATCGTGAAGCTCAAGGACACCGCCGCTTTAGGCAAGATCAGCGCGCTGACCATCGGCACCTTGATGTTGACCACCCTGGTCGCTGCCGGCGTGGGCATCGGCATGGCCAATCTGTTCGCGCTGACGGCGGTGGGGCTGACCGCCAGCGCCGCCGAAGTTGCGCAAGGCGCCGTGCTGCAAAGCTCGCAGGCCAGCGCCACGGCCGTCACCTTGCCCAGCGTGATCCTCAGCTTCATCCCGGCCAACCCGTTCCTGGACATGACCGGCGCCCGCAAGACATCCACCATTGCGGTGGTGGTCTTCTCGATCTTCATCGGTCTGGGCGCCACGGGCCTGGCACTCAAGGGGCCGGCTCAGTTCGCCTCGTTCGAAGGCTTCGTCGACGTGGCACAGGCGGTGACCATCCAAGTGGTCAAGATGGTGCTGCGCCTCACGCCCTATGGCGTGTTTGCGCTGATGGCGCAGGTGGTGGCCAAGACCAGCACCGTCGACATCGTGAATCTGCTCAGTTTCGTGCTGGCGTCTTACAGCGCGATCCTGGTGATGTTCGGCGTTCACCTGGCCTTGATCGCCCTGGTGGGTTTGAATCCCGTGCAGTACCTGAAGAAGGTGCTGCCGCTGCTGGTCTTTGCGTTCACCTCGCGCAGCAGTGCAGGCGCCATCCCGATGAACATCCAAACCCAGACACAGGCGCTGGGCATCCCAACGGGAATCGCCAACTTTGCGGCGTCATTCGGCGCCACGATGGGCCAGAACGGCTGCGCTGGCATCTACCCCGCCATGCTGGCGGTGATGATTGCGCCGACGGTGGGCATCGACCCGTACACGCTCAGCTTCATGGCCATGCTGATGGCGGTGGTGACCATCGGCTCCATCGGTGTGGCAGGGGTTGGAGGCGGTGCCACGTTTGCCGCACTGATCGTGCTGTCGGCCATGAACTTGCCCGTTGCGCTTGCGGGCCTGTTGATCTCGATCGAGCCCTTGATCGACATGGGCCGCACCGCGTTGAACGTCAGCGGCTCTGCCACGGCAGGCACGGTGGCCAGCCGCTTGATGGGGCAGACGGACGTGGCGGTGTTCAACAGCGACGCCCGACTCGACCCGCAAATGGCCGACGACGCACTGCTTCAGGGGGGCAAGATGACGGCACTGCGCAAGAGCCAGCGTCGTGGTGGCGCCGATGCTGTCGAGATGTGTGCAACTCTTCTTGTTCAAGGCTTCTTTGCGGGCGGTGGCGGCTTCAACCAGACGAAGGCGCACACGGCAGCGGCCAGCGCTGCGGCCGCCGCGCACAGCATGGCGACCTCGAACAGGCGCTGCAACGCTGCGCCCTGCGCGGCGAGAATGACGCTCAGCAAAGCCGTGCTCACCAGGCCGCCGGTGCGCGCCACCGCGCTGTTCAGACCGGAGGCGATGCCGGTATGGTCCGGCTGCACCGAGTCCAGCACGGCGTTGGTCAGCGGCGCCACGGCGCAGGCCATGCCGAACGCGATGACCAGCATTGCCGGAAGCGTCGTCGTCCAGTAGCTGCCGCCACTGTCGACACGGGTGATCAACACGAAGCCCAATGCCACGAGCAGCGGGCCAGCGGTCAGTGGTCGTCGCGGGCCGAGCCGGCCGGCGATGCGACCCAAGGTCGGCGACATCGACGCGATGACGATCGGTATCGGCAGCAGGGCCGCGCCGGCGGCGGTGGCCGAGTAGCCGGCGATCTGGATCAGCACATACGGCACCAGCACCAACAACCCACCCAACGCGGCGTAAAGCAAAAACGTCACCAGTGTCAGCCCCACGAAACGCGGGGCGGCAAAGAGCTGCAACGGCATCATCGCGCGATCGCCGCGCCGCCGCTGCACCGCCAGGAACAGCGCGAACAGCACCGCCCCGACCACCAGTGCCGCCACCGACCAGCCGCGCAGCCCTACGGGGCCGGACGCCGCGGTGAGCCCCCAGGTGAGGCACGCCAGCCCCGCGGTGGCCAGCAGCGCGCCGGCCACGTCGAGCCCGCGATGATCCACATTCGGCGCGTCTTGCACATAGCGTAGCGCGAAGACAAGCGCCGACGCGGCGATCGGCACGTTGACCAGGAACATGGCGCGCCAGCCGACCACGTCGATCAGCCAGCCGCCCACCAACGGGCCGATGGCGCCCGCAACAGAGCCGGCCGCGGCCCAGATGCCGATGGCCCTGCCGCGCGCGTCGCCTGAGAAACTGCTGCCCAGAATGGCCAGGCTGGTGGGCATCAGCATCGCCGCACCCACGCCTTGCAACACGCGCGCGGCAATCAACCACGGCAGGCCGGGTGCAGCGGCGCACAGCAGCGACGCGGCGGCGAACAAGCCCACGCCCATCAACAACAGGCGCCGATGGCCGAAACGATCGCCGGCCGCGCCGCCGATCAACAGCAGCGCGCTCAACGGCAGCAGATAGCCGCTGATGACCCACGACAGGCTGGCACCGTCGGCCGCGAAAGACTGCGCAATCGCAGGCAAGCCGACGTTGACGATCGAGCCGTCGACGAAAGCCAGGCTGGACGCGAGCACGGTGGTGGCAAGCACGCCGCGCGGGTGCGACGCTGCAGCCGCAGGGGCTGTGATCGTCGCAGCGGCAAGCGCCTGCCCACGGTCGCATGATGCGAGCGCGGCTTCGCTCATCTACAGGCCCAGCGTCTTTTGCATCGCCGGTGCGTTCATGGGATGGTTGTAGACCGCAGCACCGGGGTCGGAGAGCCGGGCACGGACGTAGACCGAAGCAAAATCGTCACAGTTGTGAGACTAAACTTGTCACGCCGCCATTGACGGCGGCGACCGGTGGGCCAAAATCAAGCCGACGCCGCCGTGAAGGGCGGCGCCACGCTGCTGATGGGCGGCAAGCGCATCGATCGCCCTGGCTGGTTCATGCAGGCCACCATCCTGCCCGACATCAAGCCCGGCAACCCCGCATTCCGTGACGAGTTCTTCGGCCCGGTGGTGTCGTTCTTCCACGTGAAGACCGAAGAAGAAGCGATTGCACTGGCCAACGACTCCGACTTCGGCCTGGCCGGCTCGGTGTGGACCAGGGACGAATCGCGCGGCAAGCGCGTGGCGAGCCAGATCGACACCGGAATGATGTTCGTCAACAACATTGACCGGGCCGACGCGGACCTGCCCTTCAGCGGCATCAAGTATTCGGGCTACGGGCGTGAACTGGGCAGCATGGGCATCCAGGAATTCGTCAACAAGAAACTCGTTCGCAGCGGCGCCATCGCTGCGCGGGTCTGAGCGCGCAAACCGGGAAATTCCATGAACAAGCAAGCTACCCATCTCAAGCCAGCGAAGCGCCTGTCTGGTTCATCACCGTGACCCTCCCCCCGTTACGAGCAGCACGCCGCCAGCGACAGTCGCGACCACGCCAGCCCAGACCGGAACGCTGAACGTCTCTTCTCCGTCACGGTGAGCCTCATCGCTCCGACCTTCATCGCGGTGGAATCCTTCGGATGGATGAAGCCGCCGGAGGCGAGCCCGATTGCGCCGGCGACGATTTTCAGGGCGATGTGGTGGTCGAGGTGATGTGCGGGTGCTGATGGACGAGGCGCGTGTGGCCACCTGTCGAGGCTGTGCACGATCCGCGCGCCGACCGAGTCGCAGATTCACGTCACAGTGGCGCTCGAGAGAAGTCTTGTCTTATCGGCGCACGTTGCTGTACTTACGCGGTCGATGCCTTGAGCTGCCGCACAGCCTGCGTTGCAGGCTCATCGGCACAACGTCGACCAACGTGCCGATGCCCGTCGATTCACGCAATGCACGATATCGTCATCTGATTTACCGAATACGCGTTTGCGATGTTCGGCGTCAGCCGAGTTCGCGCACCTGCTGATGGAAGCTGTGTCCTGGCGAACGCGGTGCCGGCTGGCACCGCTCGTGATGTCGCACGCGCCGGCTGTCTAGCTGATGGCGAATCTCGTACGAGTTCGCGGCGCACGCGAGCACAATCTCCGGAATGTCAACGTCGACGTACCTCGTGACGCGTTGGTCGTCTTCTCGGGTGTCTCAGGCTCCGGGAAATCATCGCTCGCGTTCGGAACCATCTTTGCTGAATCGCAGCACCGATTCCTCGAATCGGTGGCACCGTACGCTCGTCGATTGTTCGATCAGGTCGGAATTCCGGATGTCGACTCGATCGACGGCCTGCCGCCGGCAATCGCCCTCCGGCAGCAGCGGGGCACGCCGAGCGTTCGATCCTCCGTCGGTTCGACAACCACGCTCTCGAATCTGCTCCGCCTGCTGTACGCGAGAGTGGGGAAGTACAAGCGGGGCGCGCCGCAGTTGCATGCGCAGGACTTCTCGCCCAATACTCCGCAGGGATCGTGTCCGAACTGTGAGGGCCTCGGCGCCCTGTTCGACGTCACCGAAGCGATGATGGTACCTGATCCGTCGCTCACCATTCGCGAACGCGCCGTCGCGGCGTGGCCAACGGCGTAGCAGGGACAAAATCTTCGAGACATTCTCGTGACCTTAGGCCACGATGTCGACATCCCATGGCAGAAGCTGCCCAAACGCACGCGGCAGTGGATCCTCTTCACTGAAGACCGGCCGACAGTACCCGTCTACGCCGGCTTCTCTGCCGCAGAGGTCCGGCGCGCGATCAGTCGCACGATGGAACCGAGCTACATGGGCACCTTCGTCGGAGCGCGTCGCCACGTACTCGATACGTATGCGTCATCGCAGAGCGCGAGAATGAAGGCGCGCGCAGCGCAGTTCATGCAGGGGGTCGTCTGCCCGTCATGTCAGGGCAAGCGCCTCAAGCGCGCGGCGCTCGATTTGACCGTCGCCGGCCTGGATATTGGCGAGATGTTTCGCCTCGACCTGGTGCGACTCGCTGCGGCACTCGACGCGTCGCTACATGAGGAGCGCACGCGTACCGAGGATCGTCAGATTGCCGCCGAGCGCATCGTGAGGGATGTTGTCGCACGAATCGCGACCCTGGTCGATCTCGGGCTTGGCTATCTCGCACTCGAACGGTCGACGACGACGCTTTCTCCGGGCGAACTCCAGCGCGTTCGGCTCGCCACGCAAGTCCGGTCGAATCTGTTCGGCGTGATCTACGTTCTCGACGAGCCGTCGGCGGGCCTTCATCCATCCGACAATGATGCGCTCGTCCAATCGCTCATGCAGCTACGCGACATGGGGAATTCCGTCTTCATCGTGGAACACGACCTGCAGCTCATACGCCGCGCGGACTGGATCGTCGATGTTGGTCCGGGCGGAGGCACGGAAGGGGGATACGTCCTGTATAGCGGCCCGCCTGCGGGGCTGGAATTCGCGGCGCAGTCGGTTACGAGCCGTTATCTGTTCGCGAACCTGCGCCGTGAGCACAGGGCCCTTCGTATGCCGACCGCGTGGCTGCAGCTGACCGGCGTGCAGCGCAACACCGTGCACGATCTCGACGTCAAGTTCCCGCTTGGCGTGCTCACGATTGTGACGGGCGTCTCCGGTTCCGGAAAATCGAGCCTCGTCAGTCAGGCACTCGTCGAGCTGCTTCGTGCGCACCTCGGCAACCATGCGCCCGATGGCGCGGCGAGCGACGACGCGCTGCTTGCGCTGCCAGCCTCGGCCGCGACCGGACGGATCACGCTTGGTCTCGAGCGGGTCCGCCGGCTGGTGCACATCGATCAGGCACCGATCGGCCGCACACCACGGTCGAATCTTGCGACGTACACCGGCGTATTCGATCACGTCCGCGATCTGTTCGCATCGACGCCAGCGGCGCGAAAGCGGCGGTGGACGGCCAGTCGCTTCTCGTTCAACCTTGCACCTGGACGATGCGAAACCTGTCGGGGCGAGGGCACAGTGCAGATCGAACTGGTCTTCATGCCGACGGTGTTTGCGCCTTGTCCACAGTGCCATGGCGCGCGGTATAACGCTGCCACTCTCGCCGTACGTTGGTCGGAGAAAACCATCGCGGAAGTGCTGCAGCTCACGGTCTGTGATGCTGTCGCGATGTTCGCGAACGAGCCGCCGGTCGCACGTGTTTTGCTGCTGCTGGTCTCGCTCGGGCTCGGCTACTTGCGACTGGGACAGCCGGCGACGGAGTTGTCGGGCGGTGAGGCGCAACGCATCAAGCTCGCGACGGAACTGCACGCCGCGCAGCGTCGCGACACGCTCTATGTGCTCGACGAGCCGACGACCGGCCTGCATGCGGCCGATGTCGATCGGTTGATGACGCAGCTTCACGCACTGGTCGACGCAGGAAACACGGTGATCGTAGTCGAACACAACATGCGAGTGGTCGCGCAGGGCGACTGGATGATCGACATGGGTCCCGGCGCCGGCGACGCCGGTGGGACGATCGTGGCTGAGGGAACGCCAACCAGCGTCGCCGAATCGGCGACCGGTCCGACGGCGGAGTGGCTGCGTGCGGAGCTGCGCCGTGCGTGATGCTTCGGCAGATGCGACTCTCGCGAAGCAACTCGGGCCCTGACGACGTTCAGTCGTGAGCCTTCCGTCAAGCGCACCGTTTGACGTGAAGCTCTGGCACAGGGTGCCGTCCTCCCCGTCTGGGAATGGGTCAAGAAATGTCTATTTCTTGATCGCTCCTCCTCGCCGCAGACGGGGCCAGGACCTCGACGTTTCAGATGAGAACCCCACTTTCCATCTGCCCAACCGTCGTCGGATCACGTCATGCCCTTGCTGCGTCACCCACAACGCTCCGTGGCACCGCGTCGCGCGTTCGAGGCGATGCGCTGTGCACCGGCCGGCGCTCACCATGCGTCACGGTCGATGCGACCGATCTGAGAAGGCGCCGTCGGCCTGTCGTGCTCATCAGGTTCCATGGAACGATTGCAACGAGCGAGGGTTCACCGCATTCACCTCTTTCTCATCACCGAGTGTCACACATGACGAAGCCATCGAGCGGATACAAGCACGACGCGAGCGACAAGAAGCTGGATCAGGTTGCGGCATCTGAGAAAGCCCCGGAAAAGTCGGCCCACGCGCAGGGGCATGCAGGGCACGATGAGGCAAAGGTGCAGCGGCACGACGATGCAGGAAAGGATCGTTTGTTCGAAGGCCGCATTCAGCACGACGATGCCGACAAGGCCAGCGATCGCAATCGCCTGGAGAAGGATGTGGCGGCGCACCATCACCCGGCCGACGAGGTCGGTCCGATCACCGACACCGACACGCACCCGAAAAAACACTGAGTCATCGGACGCGCGAATCTCAGGGGCCCGACAGCTGCAACGCTGTCGGGGCTTCGTCTTCTGGCGTCCTGTTCGTTGACGGCATAGTCTCGGGCATCGCTATCCGAACCGGGCTGTGGCGCCGCCCTCGCCACTGCAGCGCAACTCCCAGATATCGCACACACCGCAATGGTCCGCCTGAGCTCGTCGGCGGTACCGTGGCAGACATCTTGCACTGTTAAATGTGCGAATTGATGCTGATCTGCCGATTCGGAGGAATGTCGGGTCCTTCGCTGACGGCGCTATGAACACACTCACTGTGTTCGGAGCGTCGTTTTTTGTGCTGCCGACCTCGCCTGATCAAGCGGCCGGGCACCACTGAATCGCGCACTCGGTACCGATCTCGCTCTCCTGCCGGGCGCATGTTCAACCTCGGCATTCCAAACCATCCTCACTCTCCGGAGAATCAGCATGAGTGCCCGTACCATTGCGCTGTCGGTCGTCACACTCGCTGCCTTGTCAGCGTGTGGCAACAAGAACGAGAATGCCGCCGTTGAAACCACCGTGGGCGAGAGTGCCGCCGTGGCAACCTCGCCGTCGGCCGCCGCGGCAGATGCCCGCGGCACCTCGATGATCCGTTTCGTCAACGCCATGCCCGGCAACCAGGCCATGAGCGTCTCCAGTGACTCCGTCGCCTTGTTCTCCGATGTGAAGTTCGGCGACGTGACGTCGTATCGTGAACTCGAGCAGAACATCAAGACGTTCTCGCTTGGTGCCCCCGGCGCGTTGACCGGCATGGCCAGCAACACCGAGACCATGCGCGACGGCGGTCGCTACACCATTCTGGCGCTCCCGGACCGCGATGGTGGGGCGTCCCTGAAGATCTTTCGCGATGAGCTCGCGCCAGACTCGGGCAAAGCCCGGGTACGTGTGGTACACGCCGCACCGGGCATGGATGATCTGGACGTCATGATGACTGGCCAGTCTGACCCGCTGTTCGACGACATCGACTACGGCAGCGAAGCCGGGTTCAAGGACGTCACGCCGCGGAGCACCGGATTTACGGTTCGCCGTGATGATCGCAACGTCGCCGTGGCAAATCTCAAGACGCTGACACTCAAGGCAGGATCGGCCTACACGATCGTGCTGATTGGACGTCCCGGCGGCAAGGTGGAGGCCGTGAGTTTCGTCGACGAAATGATTCCAGCCGGTATGGCCACTGGAACTTCGCCGCGCTGAGCATGACGCGTCTTGATCGCTGACCGATGGAGGTGCGCTCCGTGAGCGGTTGGCCCGCTCTCGGAGCAGCAGCAGTCGCGCGCACCGCGCCGACGAACGCCCGCATCAGATCACCTGTGCCGGCGTTCAGGTGCGCCGCCAGTATGCGCACGATCGTGCGACGGCTCCAAGCTGCCGCAGCAATACGGCAGGCGGCACGATGATGTACAGCACAAGAATTTCGAGTAGCGGCATTGAGACGCCCGTGGGCACACCGGCCGTGATGTAATGGCGACGGGACCGCGCCCACCTCGTCAAATTGGCGCAATGCCCCCCAATCTGCTCCGGCTCGCCCTTGCCGCCGCACTCGTCGAGACGTCCGCCACCCTCACAGCGCAGAGCAGCCGGTGGCCTCGCCTGATCGCGCGCACCTGTTCGACGGCGCCGACCAAGAGGCGCAGTCTGTCGCCTGGGTGATCGAGTATGCGCAGATGAGCGCGCGCGCTCGCAACCGCAGTGCGTTCGGCGCCGTCGACTCAATCGGGTTCGTACGGGCGCTGCGTCCGCATCGGTCCAACGCGGCACGGTGTCTTCTTCGACGCCGACAGCGCGCTCATGAGCGCAACAAATGTGCGCGTCGTGAACAACGCCACGATGGCGCGGAGCACCGTGGCGCTCGATACCGCCGCGCTCCTCATTGAGCTGAATGCAAAGCGCGCGGCGATGCGACTTGGAGGACCGAAGTTCGTCGCCGAGCGGCGGCAGTTCGCGCCCTCTAGCTACGGTTTCGAGGACGGGCGCGTGCACGTCTGGCTTTTGCGGGTGTCCCTGTTCGACGGCGAGGCTCTGGGCGGGTTCCGACCATCGTCACGGGCACATACGCGTTGTCAACGCCGATTGAAATTGCACACTTCTGCTGATCGAAATTGTACAAATGGGCGGGACGAGAGGACCAGTCTCGACAGGGTCGGTTAGGCGTCGTGGTGGCGCGTCGCGGTCGTGGTGATCGGCCTGGAGTGAGCGCACGCGCGCGCAGCCCGCCAATCCGAGCGTGCCTCGAGCGGTCGCGCGTGCTGTCAGTCGCGCTGGCGATCACCCGAGTCGCCGCGGGACGTCGCTCTGGCGATGTGTCGTGATTGGACCACGCGCGACACGGTCAGGGGGCGCAGGCTCGCGGCAGCGTCCTCGCGTCTGGCAGTGTCGCGCTTGACACATCAAGGACCGTTGATGCATTCTTGTGGCGTGACCAACACGGCCATCGATCTCACTCGTGCAGCGCGGCTCTTCCACGCCCTGTCCGACGCGACCCGCCTCGGCATTCTACAGATGCTCGGCGATGGCGAGCGCTGTGTGTGCGACCTCCAAGGCGACCTCGACGCGGCGCAGTCGCGCC
Source organism: Gemmatimonadaceae bacterium (assembly GCA_031423355.1). Classification (GTDB taxonomy): domain Bacteria; phylum Gemmatimonadota; class Gemmatimonadetes; order Gemmatimonadales; family Gemmatimonadaceae; genus JACMLX01. The sequence goes on from JANPFJ010000065.1 coordinate 9,882, forward strand.
TCTCGTTCCACCTGAAGGTGCTGAAGGACGCGGGACTCGTGACCGACCGAAAGGAGGGGCGCTGGTCGTACTACACACTCGTGCCCGACACCCTCGGCGAGACGCACGATGTCATCCGTCTCCTCGGTACGGAGCAGTCGAAGGGCCGCAGACTCAAGATCTTCGGACGCTGCTGCGGCTGACCGGCGCCGCGATCCGGAGCGGTATCTCGCACACGAATGTTTCTGTCGAATCCATCAACTTCCACTGATCAACGAGAGCACTCCATGACATCCTCCACATCGAAGGCTCAGGACAGCTCGCACGTCGCCGACAATGCGGTCGCTGACGCCCTCACGGATATCGTCCGCGAAAAGTACGGTGATGCTGCACGTCGCGTGCTCGACGCCGGGAGGGCCGATGCCTGCTGCAGCCCCGTCAACTCCTGCTGCGGTGGCGCCGCGTTCAACGGCTCCACGGACCCGATCACGTCCAACCTGTACGTGAACGGCGAGACCGACGACCTGCCGTCCGCCGCAGTCCTCGCCTCGCTTGGCTGCGGCAATCCGACCGCATTGGCCCAACTCAACGCCGGTGAGACGGTGCTCGACCTCGGGTCGGGCGGCGGCATCGACGTCATTCTCTCGGCACGGCGCGTCGGCCGGTTCGCGGTGAGCGATGTGGTGGTGCGCGGCGCGGTGCCACCGGTCGTGCGCCGCTCCATGGAACTCTGGGTCGGCTGTGTGGCCGGTGCGCTCCAGGAACCCGAGTTGACGGCGATGCTCACGGGCGTCGGTTTCACGGGCGTCGGTTTCACGGGCGCGGAGATCGAGCCCGCGCGCGTGTATCGGAACGAGGATGCGCGCTCGTTTCTCGAGGAAGCGGGCATTGCCGTCGACGAGCATCTCGACGATATCGACGGAAAGTTCATGGCGGCGTTCGTGCGCGCGACGAAGCCGCTGACCGCATGATGCCCGCGTTCCGCGTCCTGGTGTTGTGCACCGGCAA
>JANPFJ010000066.1:0-2764 GCA_031423355.1 Gemmatimonadaceae bacterium
CGTGATTGCGTCACCGGACGGTACACGCATCGTGTCGGCGGCGGGCAATCCGGCACTCGCGATGGGCGGTACCGGCGACCTGCTCGCCGGGATTGCCGGCGCACTGCTGGCACAGGGTATGGCGCCGCTGCACGTTGGTGCGGCCGCTGCGTGGGTGCACGGCTGCGCGGCGGAGCAGGCCACGTTGCATCACGGCGCGTGGCGCGGTGTGACGATGGAGCGGCTCGTGAACGAAGTGAGTAACGTGTGGCCCAGACTCTTTGCACACACATCGTCTCCGCCGCACACCTTGCTCGAATTACCAGCCGTTCCCGTGCGATGATGGAGCCGACACCGACGCCGGTGACGCTCGGCCCCGGACGCGAATTCACCTCGATCTCACGATGGGTGCGCCAGTGGGGCGCGCGTGCACATGGCATTGGCGACGACGCCGCGATTCTCGATGTTCCGGCAGGCACGCGCCTCGTCGTCAGCACCGATACCAGCACCGAGGACGTGCATTTCCGGCGCGCCTGGCTGCAACCGATCGAGATCGGCTGGCGCGCAGCCATGGCCGCACTCTCCGATCTGGCCGCGATGGGCGCGGAACCGCTCGGTGTGCTGATCGCCCTGGGTGCACCGGCCTCGTGGGACAGTGAACTCGACGAGGTGCTGCATGGCGTCGGTGACGCCTGTGCGGCGGCGAAAGTGCCGATCATCGGCGGTGACACCACTCGCTCTCCGGTGCTGACGCTCGGCATCACAGTCCTCGGCACCGCGACGCAGCCGATGCGCCGCGACGGGGCGGGGGCGGGCGACTGGGTGTATCTCACCGGCGCACTGGGCGGTCCAGGCGCTGCGGTGGCGGCCTGGTCTGCTGGCCGGGTGCCGCGGGCCACACACCGGGCGCGTTTTGCGCGGCCGGTTGCTCGCTTGGGGCTGGGGGCGTGGTGCGCTGCCAACGGGGCCACGGCCGCAATCGACCTGTCCGACGGGCTCGTCGCCGACGCGGGGCACGTTGCAGCGGCTTCCGCGGTGCGCATGGTACTCGAGCTCGGTTCCATCCCTGTGCTGGGCGGGGTAACGGCGCTCGACGCGTTGGCGAGCGGCGAGGAGTACGAATTGCTCGTGACCGGCCCTCAGGGGATGGATGTGGCCGCCAAGGCCGCGCGAATCGGAACGCTGACGCCGATTGGCCGGGTTCATTCGGCGACACCGACCAAGGGGGCAGGTGTGATCGTCATGGATGGGCCGCGGCGCGTTGACCCTCCAGCCGGTTACGACCACCTTTCGCCGCGATGATGACTCTCTTTGCGGCTCTGGCGTTGGTGGTGTTCACGTTCCCGGTCGTGGCTGTGCTGGTGGCGGCCTCGTATCTCGGCGTGGAACGCAAGCACGGCAGCATCTATGAGAAGGTGGCGAAGATCTGGGGCTGGGGCCTGATGTTTTTCTCCGGCGTGCGCACCCGGGTGCATGGCACCGAGTTCATCGATCCACACGCCGCCCGCGTCTACGTAGCGAATCACGTCAGTTGGTACGACGTCTTCGCGCTGGCCAGTGTGCTGCCCCGCTGGAGCTTCGTGGCCAAGGCGGAGCTTCGGAAAATACCGATTTTCGGCCGCGGCGCCGAGGCCGTGGGCACGATCTTCGTCGAACGAAAGAGCCCGCGCGCCGCACTGCAGATGTATGAGCAGGCCGCTGCCGGGATTCGCGATGGTGCCAATGTCGTGGTGTGTCCGGAGGGCACGCGCGGCGACGACTATCCGCTGCGTCCGTTCAAGAAGGGGCCGTTCGTCCTTGCGATCTCGGCCGGCGTGCCGATCGTTCCGGTTGTGATCATGGGTACCAGGGAAGTGATGCCGCGCGGGCAGTGGCTGGTGCACGGCGGCGTGGTGCATCTGCATTTCCTGCAACCGATTTCGACGGTTGGCCTGACGTACGCCGATCGTGAACGCCTGATCACGCAAGTCTGGACGGCCATGGCCGATTGTCTGCTGTCGGAGTATGGCATCCAGAGTGACCGGCGCAACGCCCTCGCCGCCGAGGAGGTCACGGAGTTGCGCACCGGAACCCCTGAAGCCGGAATTGTCGCGCAGTAGCTTTCGTTGGCCGTACACGAGGTTCCGTCGCAGTCCATGATACTTCCCGCCATTCTCCGACCTCCTGATATATGTCGACCATCGTAGATATCACCGCACGCGAAATTCTTGACAGCCGTGGCAACCCGACCGTCGAAGCGGATGTCACGCTTGACAGTGGTGTCGTCGGGCGCGCGGCAGTCCCGAGCGGCGCCTCCACCGGCGAACGCGAGGCGGTGGAGCTGCGCGATGGCGACAAGGCGCGCTACCTCGGCAAGGGCGTGCTGAACGCGGTGCAGGCGATCGAGGAGCAGATCGCGCCGTCGCTGGCTGGCATGTCGGCGCAGGATCAGATGGGCATCGACAATGCCATGCTCGAACTGGATGGTACCGAGAACAAGGCCAAGCTTGGCGCGAATGCCATTCTGGCCGTATCACTGGCCACGGCACGCGCTGCGGCTGAAGACGTGGACATGCCGCTCTGGCGCTACCTGGGCGGTCCGATGGCGCGCACCATGCCGGTGCCGATGATGAACATCCTGAACGGCGGCGCGCATGCCACCAACACGGTCGACTTTCAGGAGTACATGATCGTCCCGATCGGGGCCGAGACGTTCCGTGATGCGCTGCGCATGGGTGCAGAAGTTTTTCACGCGCTGAAGAAGGTGCTGGTCAAGCGCGGCCTGGCGACCGGTGTGGGCGATGAA
>JANPFJ010000067.1:0-39253 GCA_031423355.1 Gemmatimonadaceae bacterium
GAACTTGCTGCTGCTGTGCCGCTGCTCCTTCCAGGGATCACCATACATGTGATACCCGTTCTGCTCCCAGAAGCCAGGCGCATCGGCATTGAGGAACTCGAAGCTGCGGACCCACTTCGCACTCTTCCAGAGATAGAGATGCGGCACCACGAGACGCATTGGCCAGCCGTGGTCAGGTGTCAGGTCGATGCCGTCATGCTTCCACGCCAACACATTCTCCGGTCGATCGAGATCTTCGAGCGGCAGATTGGTGGTGAAATCACCGTCCGCGTGAATCATCACGTGGGTGGCCTCGGGCAGCGGCTGCGCCAGCTGGAGCAGGTGCTGCACGCTGACGCCTTCGAAGTCATTGTCGAGGCGACTCCAGCGGGTCACGCAATGCATGTCGCAGCGTGTGATCTGACGCGGAAGGGCCTGAATCTCAGTGAGGGTGAAACTGCGAGGTGCGGCGCAGAGGCCGTGGAAATCGAATCGCCATGTGTCGGGATTGACCGATGGCACGCGTCCATAGTGGAGGACGGGCCATTTGCGCGTCTGCGACTGACCAGGCGGGATGCGCTCGCGGTCGGTCGGCCGTACATCGAGGGTCGGGAGGTCGTCGGACATCGTTTGCTGGGGCTCGGGGTCTGCTGAACGATACTGCCAGCCGTCTCCGGTGCGTCAGCGCTGGGGCACGACCGCCCACGCGACGACGGCTGAACGCGGGCCGCGGCCTGCCGCCGAGCACGGCACGCCACGATGAGCGATGACCGGGGGCGTCATTCACGGAACGGAACGGCGCGGTGGGCTGGAGAACTGCGTTGCGCGAGGCGGCGGGCTCTGCGTGGAAGCGAGAACGGGAACAAACTGCATTTGGGGGAGGCGCAGAGGCGCGGGGCCGCAGAGAACTGCATGCTGGGTGAATGAAGGTCGCCGTCGGTGCCTGCGTGGTGCGTTGCGTTGATGAACGACTGTCAAACACCAGCAGGCAACAACCACGAACCAAGAACCAGGCACCAAGAACCAAGGGACTGCTCGATTTCGCTCAGCGTACCGCGCGCGACCGCTCTGTGTTGTGCGGTTGCTCTTCTCTGCGGCTCCGCGCCTCTGCGTCTCCCCTCAATGCAGTTTGTTCAAAGCCTTGCAAGCACCGCGACACGGCGCTAACCCTGCAGCTCACGGCGCCAGTGCCAGCGCCGGCAACAGGGCTACGAACTCATTGCGACGCAGAGGAACTGCCTCGAGCGTGAACGTCCGCGCAAATGCCTTCACGGTCGCCTGCTTCATCTGCTCGAACGTTGGCGCGAGGCTGCCGAGTTCCTGCCGCGTGCTCGTCATCACCACGTCGGCAATCCCGCACGGCACGAAGAGGTCGAAGTAGGACAGATCGGTATCCACGTTCAGCGCAAAGCCATGCCGCGTGACCCAGTCACGTGCGTGGACGCCGATCGACGCGATCTTCCGGTCGTCGATCCAGACACCGGTGTACTTCGCAACGCGCCCCGCAGGCAGGCCGACGGTAGCGAGTGCTGCGATCAGCGCCTCCTCCACCTGTCGGAGGTACCAGTGGAGGTCCTGCGTATGCTGCTTGAGATCCACGATCGGATAGCCGACCAGCTGCCCCGGACCGTGGAAGGTGGCATCGCCGCCACGTTCAATCTCGAAGCGCCCCACGCCACGCGCCGCGAGGACCGATTCGGAGATGTGGAGATTGTCCCCCTTCGTCGAACGCCCCAGCGTCACGACCGGCGGATGCTCCACCAGCAGCAGCACGTCGTCAGGCACGGCACCACTGATGCGTGCCGCCGCCACCGCCCGCTGGAGCTCGAGGGCCTCGCCAAAGGCGAGGTGCCCGAGGTCGACCACCAGCAGACGGCGCGTGCTCACGTCCGGTCCATCAGGCGTGCACCATTTTCCCCATCGAATCGAGCACCGCTTCGGCAATCGCTTCCGACAAGGTCGGGTGCGCATGCAGCGCGAGGTCGATCTCTTCCACGGTGAACTCGTTCTCTCGCGCAACCACGATCTCGTGGATCAGCTCCGTGGCGTGGGCACCGACGATGTGCGCACCGAGAATCTCGCCGTACTTCTCGTCGCGGATGATCTTCACGAAGCCGTCCGTCTCGCCCGATGTACGCGCGCGACCGTTGGCCGAGAACGGGAACTTGCCGACCTTGTACGCCACGCCCTTGGCCTTGACCTGCTCTTCCGTCATGCCGATGGACGCCACTTCCGGATGACAGTAGGTGCAGCTCGGGATGTTGCCGTAGTTCACCGGGTGGGTAGGCTGACCCCCGAGCATGTCGGCGAGCACATGCCCTTCGCGTGATCCCTTGTGCGCGAGCATCTGGTTGCCGGCCACGTCACCGATCGCATAGACGCCCTTCACGTTCGTCTCGAACTTCTCGTTGATGGCGATGAAGCCGCGGTCGGACTTCCTCACGCCGAGCGCCTCGAGCCCGAAGCCCTCCACGTTCGGTGCGCGACCGGCGGCGACCAGCACCTTGTCGACCGTCAGCACGCGCGGCTGTCCGCCGGCCTCGAAGGAGAGCGTGACGCCGTTCGCCTCGACCTTGGCGGCCGTGATCTTCGCGCCCGTGACGGATTCGATGCCGCGCTTCTTTAACGCACGCGCCAGCTCGGCCGACGCATCGGCATCCTCGATCGGCAGAATGCGGCTTGCGACTTCGATCAGCGTGACCTGCGTGCCGAATGCGTTGAACACGTCGGCGAACTCGCACCCAACCGCCCCCGCGCCGACCACCGCCATCGCCTTCGGCGCCGACTCGAGCACCAGCACGTCGTCGGACGACAGCACCGTGCTGCGATTCAGCTCGAGCCCAACCTGCGGCAGACCGCGGACCCGCGAGCCGGTGGCGATCACCAGCGCCTTCGTCGATGTGTGTGCCTCCACCTTGCCGTCGGCGTCCTTCACTTCCACGGCATTGGCCGCGGTCACGCGTCCGGTGCCGCGGATGTAGGTCACCTTGTTCTTCTTCAGCAGGAACTCCACACCCTTCGAGTTCTGCGTGCTCACACCACGCGAGCGCTTCATCGCCGGGCCGTAGTCGAAGCTGACCGGGCCGGTGGTGATCCCGTGCTCGGCGGTATGCTTCATCTTGTTGGCGAGTGACGCACTCTCGAGCAGTGATTTGGCTGGAATGCAGCCCCAGAGCACACACGTACCACCCAGCGCCTCGCGCTCGATGACAGCGACCTGAAGCCCAAGCTGCGCACTGCGGATGGCGCAGACGTACCCGGCGGGACCGCCGCCGAGGATGATGACGTCGAACGAAGCCATGACGATCTCACATAGGGGATCGGGCGCCGGCTGGTGCCGCGCCGCTGATGGCCGATCCGTCACGGATTGGCCAATGATGAAAGATGCGCGTTTTGCCAAGGCGACTCCAGTGCGGAGCCGCCGCCGCCGATGGCGGCAGTCTCAGGCGAACGGAAGGAGGAGCAGCAGCGGCACTCCAGCGACGAGCCCTCCTGCCACCGCTGCACGGGACCAGGTCGCGTCGAAGGCTCGGCGGTACGCCAGGATCGCCCAGGGAAGGAGCCCAACGGCCAGTAGCGTGGTGTGGGCGCCGGGTGACACCGTCACCGAGCGAATGGTATTCCAGGCGGCGGAGAGGCCATCGATCCGACCATTCTCCAGATAGTGGACGCGCGTGGCGCCGGCGACTGTGGCCGCGTACTCGAGTCCGAACCGAGTGAGGAGGAGCGCGGCGGGAACCACCAGCCCCCACCAGATCACGAACCAGGCAGCAAAGTGCGTCGCGAACACCATCTCGACATGGTCGTGCCGTCGATCGAACGTGCGCACTGCTGCCACGACTGCGATGACACCGAACGCCATCAGTGGAAGCCAAAGGAGCGGGAGATAGTCGAGCGCCGATGCCACGTCCCGGACGAGGTCAGGCGGCGCGTCGACGGCCAGATTGACCTCGGCCTGGTCTGCCAGTCCCGCCGGAACCTCGCTGGTGTGTTCAGCCCCGATGGTGAGAACGCGATCAGGGCGCGGGCGCAGACCGCCGAATGCGCTGACCACCGCGAACAGTGCCAGCGCTGCGATCGCAACGAGCGAAGGGCCAAAGTAGCGTCGACGCCGGCCACCGAGAAATGCGCTGGTGAGCTCGCCGGGAGCCAGCACCAGCGCGCCCATGGTACGGATCGCACGGGTGTCGCTCTCCATGAATGCGGCGACCACGTCATTCCACACCCCCCCACGATGTGCCCTCGCTGACACGGCGACATCGTGATCACAGTGGGCGCAGCGATCGCCATCGAAGGGTGCACGACACTTCGCACACTCCTGTGGCAGCACCGTGGCGGCGACCGATTTTTTTCGCTTCGGCCAGAGGACCGGCCCAGCGCCCGATTTCGAGAAGTTCGCCGCCGGCGGCTCCATGCGTGTTCGCGGCCGGCGAACTTCCGTCATCGCAATCGCCGGGGGGCGCACGGTGGTTACCGGTCGTGCGCTGTCCGCTGATGCATGCTGCATGAGTTCACGCAGCGCGCGGCCGGCGAGGTATACAGGCACTTCGACGGCACCCGGCACACTGAGCCCGGGAATGAGCTCCGCTACGTCCGACGGTGGTTGCGAGGCCGCGCCACTGCGGAGCGGTGCGGCCAGTGTATCGCCGGTGTCGGGCGCAACGCCGAGGGTGAGTTGCTCCCAGCGATGCTCCACCGGCGCAGCCCGTGACAGCGGCTGCGCCAGTTCCTCGTCATTCAGCCCAAGCAGTGAGGCCAGCGAGAATGGGCCATGACCTGCGCCCGGCTCGGCATCGCCGGCCGGCGCACCGGTGTCCGCTGGAGCCGATGGCTCGTCGCGGACCTCGGACGCTGGCGACTCCTCAAGCGCCATGACACCCCATCAGCGGAATTGACTCAGTACACCAGCATCAACGGATTTTCGATCAGTCGACGCAAGGTTTGCAAGAATTGTGCGCCCAGCGCACCGTCGATGACGCGATGATCACAACTCATCGTGACGCGCATCCGCTTCCGGATCTCGATCACGCCGTCAATCACCACCGGCTTGTCGTCGACCGCACCGACTGCCAGGATCGCCGCTTCGGGCGGATTGATGATGGCCGTGAATTCGTCGATGCCGAGCATGCCGAGATTGCTGACCGACATCGTGGCGCCCGTGTACTCGTGCGGCTGCAGCTTCCGCTCGCGAGCCCGTTTGGCCAGTTCCCGTGCTTCCCGGCTGATCTGCGACAATCCCTTGGCTTCGGCGTCGAAAATCACCGGCGTGATCAATCCTTCGGGAATCGCGACCGCCATGCCGACATGCACACGGTGATGCTGCCGGATCTTGTCGCCCAGCCAGTGTGAATTCACTTCTGGATGGCGCGTGAGCGCCACCGCGACTGCCTTCAGAATGATGTCGTTGACGCTGACTTTGTACTCCGGGCCGATTGCCGCCATCGCCGCACGCATGTCGGTGACCCGGGCCAGATCGAATTCCGCCGTCAGGTAGAACGTCGGCACCGGTCCGATGGACTCTGCCAGACGACGCGCAATGGTCTTGCGAATCTGCGTCAGTGGCGCGTCGGTGAAATCCGCGCCTGCGACAGCTGGCGCCGCCGGCCGTGCGCCCGCCAGCATCGCCGCTCCGCCGGACATCGCGTCTTCGACATCGCGCTTGATGATGCGTCCGCCGGGACCTGAGCCACGTACCTGACCGATGTCGAGGCCACGTTCGCTCGCCATCCGGCGCGCCAGCGGTGACGCGAGCGTGCGCCCACCCGAATCGCTGGCGTGTGACGGCTGTTCCGACGCGTGGTCGCCGACGTGCGGCATCGCCGTCCGCGGTGCGCTGGCTGCGGTCGCCGCCATCGGCGCCTGTGCCGCTGGCGGCGATGCCGGCGTCGCGACGCTGGCGGCAGCGGGCACCGTCGCGGCCGAAGCCACCGCGGCCGGCGCCGGCGCGGCGCCACCGATCAATGCTGCAATGTCTTCGGCAGCCGCCGCGATGACACCGATCAATTGCCCGACCGGCGTCGTGGTGTTCTCGGGAATCAGCCGCGCGCGCAACACGCCATCGCCGCGCGCCACCAGCTCCATGATCGCCTTGTCGGTCTCCACTTCCGCGAGGACGTCACCGCTTTTCACGACGTCGCCCTCGTTCTTCGTCCACTTCACGAGCCGCCCCTCTTCCATGGTCGGAGAGAGCGCTTCCATCATCACCTTGGTAGCCATCGTCAGAGTTCCGGCGTGTGGGATCAGTCGAGATAGAGCGCGCGGCGAACCGCGGCGATGGTTTTCGGCAGGTCGGCCTTGGCGGCCTTCTCGAGCCCCTTGGCATACGGCATCGGCGCGTCGGCCTGCGTCACGCGCAGCACCGGCGAGTCGAGATCGTCGAAGCACTCGCGCTGCACCAGATCGGTGATCTGTGCCCCCACACCGGCAAAGTACCACCCTTCCTCGAGCACGATACAGCGATTGGTCTTCTTGACGCTGTCGATGATCGCACGCTCATCGAGCGGTCGGATGCTGCGCAGGTCGACGACGTCGATCGTGATGCCGTCCTTCGCCATCTGATCGGCCGCCGCCATCGCCACCAGCACCTGCTTGCCCCAGGTCACGATCGTGGCGTGTTCGCCCTTGCGCTTCAGGTCTGCCACGCCGAGCGGGATGACATACTCGCCATCCGGCACCTCGCCCTTGTTGTTGTAGAGCATTTCGCCTTCGAGCACGCAGACCGGATTGTCATCACGGATGGCGGCCTTGAGCAGCCCCTTGGCGTCATACGGTGTGCCCGGCGCCACCACCTTCAGGCCGGGGATGTGCGCCAGCCAGCTTTCCCACGCCTGGCTGTGCTGCGCGCCAAGCTGCAGTGCCGCACCGTTCGGGCCGCGGAAGACCATCGGGATGTTGAACTGGCCGCCGGACATGTAGAGCATCTTGGCGGCGGCGTTCACCACCTGGTCGAGTGCCAGCAGCGCAAAATTCCACGTCATGAACTCGATGATCGGGCGCAAGCCCACCATGGCAGCACCGACACCGACGCCGGCAAAGCCGAGCTCCGTGATCGGCGTATCGACCACACGCATCTCGCCGAATTCCTGGAGCAATCCCTTCGACACCTTGTAGGCGCCCTGATACACGCCCACTTCCTCGCCCATCAGGAAGACGCGTGCATCGCGCTGCATCTCTTCACGGAGCGCCTGATTCAGCGCGTCACGATATGTGATGATGGCCATGGTCAGTTCCACCCGCCAGCGGCGCTGATCGTGTCCGAGGTGGTGTCCACATACACATGCTCCATCAGCGCTTCCAGTGGCGGTTCCGGGCTGGCTTCGGCGAAGTCCCAGGCATCCTGGACAATCGCCTTGATCTCGACGTCCAGGTCGTGCATCACCTGCTCGGTGAGTGTGCCGCGTGCTTCCATGTGCGCACGCAACAACGCGATCGGGTCGCGCTGCAGGTACTCGTCGAGCTCTGCCTTGCTGCGATACGTGCCGCTGACGGCGTCCGACATCGAATGGCCCATGAAGCGATAGGTGCGCATCTCCAGCAGCGTCGGGCTCTGGTCGGTGCGCGCCCGCGTCACGGCTTCATCGATCGCGGCGCGGACTGCCAGCACATCCTGGCCATCCACCACGCCGCGGTGCATGTCGTAGCTGCCGGCCCGCTGATAGATGTCGTTGATGGCCGACGCGCGCTCGACGGAGGTGCCCATTCCATAGCGGTTGTTCTCGATGATGAAAATCACCGGGAGCTTCCACAGCGCGGCCATGTTCAGCGATTCGTGGAACGCCCCGTTGTTCACCGCCGCTTCGCCGAAGAAGCAGCAGATCACCTGATCGCCACCACGATACTTGATTGCAAAGCCGACGCCGGTCGCGATCGGCAGATGCCCGCCGACGATGCCATGTCCGCCGAGGAAGCCGGTCGCCTTGTCGAACATGTGCATAGAACCGCCCTTGCCGCCGGCACAGCCATCGACCCGACCGAACAGTTCGGCCATCACCGATCGCGGCGTCAGCCCGCGAGCCAGTGCCTGCCCGTGATCACGGTAGGTGGTGATCATGTAGTCGTCCGGCCGAAGGTGGCTCAGCGTTCCGGTGCTGACGGCCTCCTGCCCGATGTACAGGTGGCAGAAGCCACCGATGCGGCCGATGGCATACGCCTCGGCACAGCGCTCCTCGAATCGGCGCTGCAACAGCATCGAACGGAGCAGGGACAGGTGCAGTGTGCGCTCGGCATCAGGTGCCGGGTCAGACGCTGCAGGCTTCGGCGAACTCTTCGCCGGTGACGTGCGCTTGGCCATGGTGGAATGCGACAGTGGGTTGAACGACGGAGTCACGCACCCCGGACGTGGCGCGTGATGTCTGGACGCCCCCTACTGTGAGCGACGCAAGGCACAACCAGCGATCAGGCACCGCGACTACTCCGCGGCAGCGATCGGACCTGCAACGACGGAACCGCTAACTGCTGACGCCGGCGGCCTGCACCTGCTCCCAGGCGTGATACGACGACCGGACCAGCGGACCACTCTCGACATGCCGGAACCCAAGGGACATGCCCACTTCGTACAGATGACGGAACTCGTCCGGCGTATAGTATCGGTCGAGCGCGATGTGACTCTCTGACGGCTTGAGATATTGCCCGAGCGTCAGAATGTCGACATCCACCGAGCGCAGGTCCTTCATCACCTCGATCACTTCCTCGATCGTCTCGCTCATCCCAAGGATGATGCCGGTCTTGGTGAGGATGTCCGGGGCGTACGCCTTCGCGATACGGAAGATGTTCAGCACCCGCTCATACCGCCCGCCAGGCCGCGCCTTCTTGTAGAGGCGTGGGACGGTCTCGGTGTTGTGATTGTAGATCTCGGGGCGGGCGTCGAGCACATGCTCGATCGCGTCTTGCTTCCCCTGAAAGTCCGGCACCAGCACCTCGACCGAGCAGCCGGGCACCTTTTCGTGGATCAGCCGGATGACTTCGTGGAAGTGATGCGAGCCAAAGTCGGGCAGGTCGTCGCGGTCCACCGAGGTGATCACCGCATGCCGAAGGCTCATCGCCGCGACCGCGCTGGCGACCTTCTCAGGCTCGGCGAGGTCAAAACTCGGCGGGCGACCATGCGCGACGGCGCAATACGCGCAGTTCCTGGTGCAGACATCGCCGAGGATCATGAAGGTGGCGGTGCCGTGATCCCAGCACTCGCCGATATTCGGGCAGCGGGCTTCTTCACAGACGGTGTGCAGGCCAAGCTCCCGCATCATTCCCTTGATACGCAGATAGTTCTCGCCGCCGGGGGCTTTGACCTTCAGCCAACTCGGCTTCCGCTCCGGCAGTGGCTCGGCGCGGTGTCGGCCGAGAATCTGGTACAGATGGTCTTCCATGACACGACGTCCAGGGATCGGCACTCAAACGGGACGGGAGCGACGACAATACGCCGCTCTACCGTCGTCGCGCCGTGGGGCGATCCGGTGTGAAGCGGAAGCTAGGCGCCTATGAATGGGAGCGGAAGACGCGGTAACCTGACTTGTGTATTAAGGCGGTTACTCGTGATTATCATCGACGCTGCGCCGCGGCGCCTCAGGCAAACCGTAACGGGCTGAACGGCATCGCATCGGTTGGCGGCACCGCGCCGGTCACGGCCGCGGCGATCAGTGCGCCGGTCAGCGGCGCGAGCAGAATGCCGTTCTTCCCGTGTCCGCAGGCGTACAGCACCGACGGATGCTCTGCATCCGGTCCGATGAGCGGCAGCCCATCACGCGTCATGGGCCGAAGGCCGGCCCAGGTGCTCAACATGCTCGCCGTCCCGAGGGAAGGAAGGATCGCGGCCGCGAGCTCGCGCACGCGTTGCGCCCCTTCTGGCGTGTGCTGGGCGTCGAAGCCGGTGTGCTCTTCGGTCCCGCCGAGGATGGTCCTGCCATCGCCGCGCGGCACGGCATAGCCCGGACCGAGGATCACCACGTGTCGGAGTGCCTTGCTCGCGACCGACATGAGCTGCCCTCGGACGGGTGCGATTGGCAGATGCATCGGCAGCCCGACGATGGCGCCGGACCACGCGCCGGCCGCGACGACCACCCGCATCGCCGACAGGGCGGACCCGTCGCCAAGCGTCAGTGAGACTGCCTCGTCACGGCGCCCCGGTGCAATGGCCGAGACCGTCTGCTGCAGTACGCGGACATGCACGTGTCGCGCAACCGCCTGCTTGAGGCCTTTCAGCAGCACGAGTGGATTCACGGCGCCATCCTTCAGAAAGCGCAGTGCGCCGACCGCGTGGGTCAGCTGCGGCTCACGCGCGAGCAACGCCGGAGCGTCGAGCCACTCGGCGTCATCATCAGCCTGTGCGCGAAGCCGGTCCGCGTCATGGATCGACACGGCGAGCTCGAGAACGCCCTCCCGATTGAACGGGACCTGCACGCCAGTTCGATCGGCCAGCATGGCCAGCCAGGCTGGCCACAGCTCCCGGGCCGTTCGCATCAGGCGACGCGTATCCGGGTCGGCGAACCCGTGGCCGGCATCGAGGATTCCCGCTGCGGCCGGTGACGCTTCACCCGCGCGGACGTCGGCGAGGAGCACCACATCGAGACCCGTGTCGGCGAGGGCCAGAGCGGTCGAGAGGCCGGCGACGCCGCCACCGATGACGGCGATATCAGCGCTGGAGTGTGTCACGGTGTAATTCTGGGAGAGGGCATGGCGCAAACTATCGCCGCCCTGAAACTCATGGAAAGCACGGAACGTATGGTGAGCAGGACTTCCCGGAGGGGGATGAAATGCTGAAGACGATCTTCACAATTGGTGTGCTCGCGTTGCTCGGCCTGTTCGCGTTGAAGCTGATCGGCGTCCTGTTCTTTCCGCTGATCGGCCTGGCGGTCAAGATTCTGCTGATCGGAGCGGTAGTCTACGGTGTGATGCTGGTCGTCGCGCCAGGAACGGCTCGGCGTCTGCGCGACAAGGTGAATTCGCCGCGCACGTACTGAGCGCAGGGGTGGATGGCACGAAGGGCGGACCGCTGCTGGTCCGCCCTTCGTGCATCTGTCCGGCGACCCTCAGGTCATAGACCGGCGCAGGACGTAGCGGCGCGCAAGGCCGAGGAGGCTCGTCAGGCTGAATGGTTTCTCGACCACGTCATTCGGCAACTGCGACAGAAAGATTGTGGCGCTGCCGGTTGTGGCCCCGCCGGTCACGAAGACGAATTGTGTCGCAATCTCCGGGTACTGCTCCTGGACGACAGCGAACAGGTCCTGCCCGCTCAGGTGTGGCATCATCAGGTCACAGAAGATGACGTCGAATCGCGCGCCGGATGCAAACAAGGGCAGCGCGTCCCGAGGATCGCTGATGGCTGTGACGTCGTGCTCGCGCGCCAGTGCCCGCCGCATGGTGCTGAGGACGGAAAGGTCGTCATCAAGGAGCAGGATCCTTCCGCGGGTTGCGCGCGACGCCTGTTCGGTATCAGCTGCACCTGGAAGGACCTCGTCCGCCGCCTTCAGGTCGATATGGAATGATGCTCCTTCCCCGAGAACGGATTCCAGTGTGAGCGTGCCGCCCAACGCATGCACGATTCCGCGGGAGACGGCCAGCCCAAGTCCGGTGCCTTGCCCAACCTCCTTCGTGGTGAAGAAGGGATCGAACACTCTGCTGCACAGGTCTGCAGGGATCCCCGGGCCGTTGTCGATCACGGAGAGGCGGACCCAGTCGCCGCCCAGGGCGGTGCCGCGGACAGTGATGCAGTTGACCTCTGGATCATGTCGTTCGAATGCCTGACCGGCGTTGACCAGGAGATTGACCAGCACCTGTGTCAGTCGCGACTCATCACCCAGCACTGGCGGCAGATCGGTCACGTCGATCGTCACCGACGCCTTCCGTCGCAATTCATGGAGCGCCATGCTCAGCGATGTTTCGACGACCGCGCCGATGTCGACTGGTTGAAGCGCGACATCTTCGCGAGACAGCGCACGGAGCCCCCGGACAATCTTTCGGATTCGATCGGCGCCAACGCGTGCTTCGCCGAGCATTTCGGCCAGGTCACGCATCCGAGCCGATGGGGAGGGCCCGGCCAGTGCGCTGAGTTCCTCGAGCGCAAGATCGAGGTTGCCGATCACGAAGGCCAGCGGATTGTTGATCTCGTGCCCGACACCTGCGACCAGGGTGCCGGTGGTCGCCAGGCGTTCCTGCTGCGCCATTCGTTCCGCCGCGAGCTTGATCGGCGTGATGTCGTGAAAGGTCGTGACCACCTCTTCGATCACGCCATCGCGCACGCGGCTCGGGAGCGAGTTGATACTGATCCAGGTCAGTGCGCCATCTGGTGTACGGACGCCCATCACGACGTTGCGCTGTCGCTCGCCGGTTCGCAACGCGTGCATCGCGGGATGCTCACTGCCCGGAAAATCCGATCCGTCTTCGTGCACCGAGCGCCAACGCGGATCGATCGAGGTCCGGCCGCGCATCTGGTCTTCACTGAGGCCGAGAATCGTCGCCGCGGCCTCATTGCATGACAGGATTTCACCGGCGTGATTCTGCACCACCACACCTTCGGCCATGGCATCGAACACGGTCAGCAGTTGATTCTTCGCTTCGGTGAGTTCGACATTCTCGGCCGCCAACTGCAGACGCAAGCGGCGTTTTTCGAGCAGGCGCGTCACCTGGTGCGACAGCAGTTCCAGCATCGCCAGCTGGTCCGCCGATGGATGTCGGGGTTCGTGATCGACCACGCAGAGTGCGCCAAGTACGATGCCGTCGCCAAGGCGCAGCGGCATGCCGGCGTAGAAGCGGACGTGTGGGTGACCGAGGACGATCGGGTTATCGGCGAAACGGGGGTCGGTCTGCGCATCGTGAATGACCAGCGGGGAGTCGGCGCTGACGACGTGCCCGCAGAAGGACACGCTCCGTGGGAGTTCGGCGACATCGAGGCCGAGTCGCGCCTTGAACCATTGGCGGTGCCCGTCGACCAACGACACCAGGCCAATCGGTGTCCCCATGACATGCGCCGCCAGCTTGGCGAGGTCGTCGAAGGCTGCCTCGTTGGCCGTGTCCAACACGTTCAGGTTGTGCAGTGCGGCCAGCCGTGCAGCTTCGTTGTGCGGAGTTTCTGGCGCTTGCATCGGGGGGCCGGCGGTGGCGACGACTTCTGGTGTTTGTCGGTGATCAGGGAGCGTCCGGGTCGTGCAACGGCTGCTCGCCAAGTTCGCCGGGTGTCTCGGGTCGTGCAACGGGTCTTGAGGAACTCACGTCCAGCGTGCGCTGTCGTGCGCTGCGGCCAGCCCGCGGTGGAACGCCGCCAGCGTGCCACGCGCGGAGCGTGACCACGAGTACGACTCGGCACGCCGCAGCCCAGCGGCCACCAGTTGCGCGCGCAGTCCCGGCTCATCAAGGACGCGGAGGATCTGGTGGGCCAGGGCGTCGGGATCGTCCGGCGGAAAGTAGAGCACGGCGTCTCCACCCACTTCAGGCATCGTACTCGCGTTCGTGCAGATCACCGTGCCGCCTACGCGCATTGCTTCGAGCACGGGCAAGCCGAACCCTTCGTACCGCGACGGGAACACGAGCGCGGTTGCGCGGGCGTAGAGCGCCGCCAGTTCGTCATCGGTCACGAAGCCGGCATGACGCAGCCACGTCGGCAGGGCATCACCGGGTCGGTAGCCATGCACGCCACGTGGACCGCAGAGCACCAGCGGAATCGTGTGCCCACGTGCCGCAAGCCGCTCCATCGCCGCGTACAGGACCGCGAGATTCTTGCGCGGCTCCTGAGATCCAACGGCGAGCAGAAAGTCGCCGCGGACGTTCAGCCGCGCAAGCATCGGGTCGACCAGTCCCGGATCCATGCTGCGGAAATCATCGGCCGCGTGCGGCACCACGCTGATGCGTTCAGCCGGAACGCCAAAGGTGCTGGTCAGCTCGGCACCCGCCATGGTGGCCCCGGTGATCACATGATCCGCCATCCCCAGTGTGACGCCATAGCGATGCCGAGCCCGCGCGCGCTTGTAGAACTTCCACCACCGGCCATCGAGCTGCAGCATGGGGAACAGATCGTGCACCGTCGGGACAATCGCACCGCGCTTCGGGCGGTACGTGACGAAATTGCACGGATACCAGGCCACATCGCAGGTGATCTCGGACATGGTGTGGGCGCTGACGACCGTGGCGCGTTCCATCACGTTCGGCAGGGCCGACAGCTGTGCCGTCAGCGGCGCGATGTCAGCGCTGTTTCGCGCGGTGATCGTGTACCGCAGGTCGGGGCAGTGCGCAGGCATCGCCGCCAACAGGCTGCGCGCATAGCGCCCCATGCCACGCTGATTGCCCGAGAGTGCGATGGCCTCGATCGCGAGATGCATGGGTTCCGGTGCTGCGCGCCGTGAATCAGTTGCCGCGGATGAGTGCTGCGCCCGCCGCCGGACGGTACTCGCGCAGATAGAGGTTGAGCGATCCAATCGGCAGCGACGATTTCATCTGCACCATCACGCGCGCTGAATCATCGGTGAGCCATACCTGCGCCTTTCCCCCTTCGCTGAACAGCCCCTTGGCCTTGATGATGGGCTGGATCACGATCGTGTTGTACTCCCCTGACGGTACGCGGATTCGCTCCTTGCGCAGCACGATGATGCGGACCGGATTCCGATCGGGCCGGAAGTAGCGATTGAATTCGTAGCTCTGCCCGACTTCAAGAGGGACACGGCGCACGAAATACAGGAAGCTTCCTTCGTCGAGCGGATTCGACACGCCAGGTTCCTCCGCCTTGCCATCCTGCGAAAAGACGCGCCGATCCGGGAAAAACTCGAAATTCCGCTCGCGATCACGCGACCCCTCCGAGAGGTCCTGCCGGTGGCGCAATGACATGAAGCCGGTGGTGTCGATCCAGCTCTCCAGGACGTCGTTCACCTTGTAGAAGAAGGTGCCGCCGCGAACCACAAACCGCACATGCAGCGCAGCGATTCCGCGGACGGTCTCGTACCCGACCGCCTCCATGAATCCGCTGCCAACCTTGACGGCGCTGAACTTGACGTCGTACGAGAGTCGCTCGCCAACCACTGGAACGCGAGCGACGTCATCGGTCGTCCGCGAGGGCTGCGCGGCAGGCAACAGCTGCGCAGCGCGATGGCTCGACGACGTTGTCGCCACGACCAGCCCCATCATTGCGCCAACACGGGCGAGCAGCACTGGTGACTCGACTGAGAGGGGGCGGCGGCGCTACTGCGCCGGAGGCTCGGACGTCGGCGGCGCGCCATCGGCGCGACTGCTGTCCGCACCATTCGGGCGACGGCCACGACGACGGCGTCGCGGCCGCCGCTTTCGCTGCGCGTCATCGCCGCCCGCCTCAGGTGACGCGCCTGTTCCTGACGCGCCGTCGTCGCCGGACTCGTCGTCGCCAGCCTCCCCGTCACTTTCTGCTCCGCCCGACGTTCG
Organism: Gemmatimonadaceae bacterium; assembly: GCA_031423355.1. GTDB lineage: Bacteria > Gemmatimonadota > Gemmatimonadetes > Gemmatimonadales > Gemmatimonadaceae > JACMLX01. The sequence goes on from JANPFJ010000067.1 coordinate 15,352, forward strand.
CTCAGGTGCGGCAGTGGCGGCACTTCGGTCCGAGCCCCCTGCCTCATCGGTCACAGTGGCCCCACGCTCACCACGATCGCGGCGTGAGCGGCGACGACGCTTCCGTGCGCGCTTCTCGCCGGCCGGGGATCCGATCGGTGTGCCGTCAGCCGCTGTCAGTTCCGCGTCGTCCAGCGGCTCTGTGCCGGCGCCGGCGGTGTCGGCATCCGCCGCATCGATGACGGCCTCGGCTGCATTCTCGCGCGGTGGCCGGGCGGGTCGGTCCGGGCGCGGTTGACGTGGGGGACGCGGCTCGCGCGGCGCGCGCGCAGGTTGCGTCAGCGTCTCCTCGCTCGTGGCCGACGCGGGAGTGGGCGGACGATCTCCGCGCGCGTTCCGCTCGGGTCGCGGCGCACGTTCCTCCCGGGCAGGCCTCTCTTCGCGTGGCGGACGTGGCTCACGCGGTACCTGGGCTGGACGCGACTCGCCCGACTCGCTTCCGCGTTGGTTGCGCGCGTTTCGCTCCCGCTCCGGCCGAGCAGATCGATCACTCTTGTCGCGATCCTGCCGCTCGACTGGCTTGGTGCTGCGCTCAGTCGACACCGGCATGACCGACACGTTGGAACTCCGGTCGTTCCGTCCCGGCGCCTCCGGCATCGCTTTTCCGCCGGGGACGGGGCGGCTCGTCCCGCGTGCCGCGCGCGCCCAGTGGAAGAGCGCGACGACATCGCTCCAGCCGCGGTGCCGCGACGGGCGCTGCCGAACGTCGTACCGCGGAGCGAACTCGACATTTTCTATCCGTCGCGCAAACGGCGCGACGTTCAGCGCAAAGTCGATGTTGGCCGCCCAGCCATCGCCGGCGCAGACTGCTCGGCTGCCAAGCGCCTTGAGCAAGTCGCGCAGCACGGAGATCCGGACAAGCCGGAAGCCGGTGAACGGGTCGGCCACTGGCGGCAGCCGGAGGAACGGCTTCACCGCCCATCGGCCCCAGCGGCGGAGCCGACGCTCATCGGCCGGTGTGGCATCGGAGATCGTGCGGTGGACCGCGACCAGATCGGCGCCGCCCTCGAATCGCTTGACCAGCTCCGGAAGGTGCTCCGGCGACTCGGTGAAATCGCCCTGGAGCAGGACCATGGCGTCACGTCGCGCGTACTCGTCGTCGGCGGCCACGTGCCGGACCAGCGCATCGATGCTGGCTGCATAGCCCCGGTGCGCGCCACCGCGGAGGACGGTCAGCGGCATCACCGACTGATACGGCTCGAGGACCTCCCAGGTGCCGTCGGTGCTCGCGTCGTCGTAGACGACCACGTCGTATTCCCGCGAGAAACCCTGAAACACCGAACGCAGGCGCCAGAGCAGGACGCCAATGGTGGTGGCCTCGTTGTGGACCGGGATGCAGATGCGGAGCACGTCGGACGGGTAGGCGGGAAAACGAATGAATCCAACGCAAATCTAACCTCCGGCGGCGCCCGACGCACACCGCGAGTCTGCGTCACAGATGGCGGTCCATGTTCCGGAACCGAGGCGGGCAGCTGTTGCCGCCTGACGGCTACGTGCGTCGATCCGGTGTATCTCCGCAGGAACACGCGCGACAGCTGTGATCACGCTTGCACGGAGCCGTGACGGATGATTCAGGCAGACTTGCGACACACGCTCACCCGCGACGACGCGCAATTGGCGCTGCATCTGGTGGCGCGCGACTCGGCACGCGAACGTGATGTGGCGGAGGATGCGCTGCAGCATGATGGCATCGATGCCCTGCTCGATGATGCGCGGTTGCTGGAAGCGCTGACGACCGATTCGCGCGCGGCGCGGGCCTCGCTGCCGATGTTCGTCTACGTGGTGGTGCGGCACTCGCTGCGCGAACTCGGCGAGTCGGAGCGGGCGGTGGCCGACTATGTCGCGAGCGTCGTGGTCCACTTCGCCGATCACGATCGCGCGTGGCGTGTGGCCGTGCACGACGACGCGACCTATGACACACTGTCGGCGTTGCTGGCGGATGCGGAGCATGGGGATGGCCAGCGCGGCTTTCTCGTGCGGCAACACCTCGCGAACTACGCGCTGTGGCTTTCCGGGCTCTTCCCGGATCGCGTATCGCTGCAACAGTGGCGCCGCGGGGGGCCCGACCTGTCCTACTACGACGAAATGGGCCGACACGGCTTTCGTCTGGCGGCCGAACATCGCATGGCGGACAGCACGGGGCTGCGCCCGGTGTTCGCCCGTGCGGCGGGTGAGTTTCCGCTGCTGCGCATGGCGCTCAATCGGGTCAGCGACCGATTGCTCTTTCCCGGCCAGCATTCGCCTGAGCGCCTGATGCGGCAGGTGGCCGACGAGACACGCTGGCGGCTCGCCTCCTGAGGCGGCGGCTCCCCGGAGACGCAGGGCGGTTGCGGCGACGACGCACGGTTGGCTACTCTGGCTCTGACCTGCTCTGCGCCTTTCCCCGAATCCTGTGTCCCGGTGTCGTCGTTCGGAGATCCCTCGGCCCGCCGCCGGTTGGCGGAGATGAAGCACACGTTGTCACTGGCGCGGGTAGCGCGTGACGATGTCCGCGCCGCGTACGCTGCCTCCTTGAAGCGGCTGGAACTCGCCCGGAGCGAACTCGAGACCATTCTCCGGCGAGGCGAACTGGCGCGACAGATCGATGACCAGGAAACGGTGCAGGTGGCCGAGCGATTCTCGGAGTCGCAGCGAAACACGATCGCGGTCTTCGAGCGCAAGGTGGCGGTGCAGCATGAGGAGCTGGTCCTGACGGAGCGCACGGTGGCGGAGATGGAAACGGAGCTTCGCGCCACCACCGGAATCGGTCCGACGCCCGGCGCGACACCGGATCCGGCCGACAGCATCGATCCATCGAGCGCGCACGCTGCGGATTTCCGCGGTCTGGAGGACGCCGCGCGGGCGCAGTCGGCGGATGAGCGGCTGGCGGAGCTCAAGCGGCGGATGGGCCGCAGCTGATGCGTCGGCTGGCGCTGGTCGTGGCAACGGTCGGGGCAGTGCGGTGCGGTGCGCAATCCTCACCACCCGATGCGGCGCTGTCCCGGTGCATCGGTCAGCGGATCACGAAGATCTCGATCGAGCCGATCGGCCCGCAGTTCGGTGGCGCGTCGGCGTCGTCCAAACTCGTGACGGGGCTGGTGCGGAAGTTTCATGTCCTTAGCCGCGCGCGCGTGATCCGCGAGTTCGTGCAGATGCAGGAAGGCGAGATCTGCACCGAGATCAAGCGTCGCGAGACCGAGCGCGTGTTGCGTGCACAGTGGTTCATCCAGGATGCACGCGTGCTGGTCTATCCCGACAAGGATGGCGTGCAGTTGATCGTGACGACGGTGGATGAAGTGTCGGTGATCGCGGGCCTCCAGCTGAACGGCGCGGCGGTAACGTCGCTGAAGATCGGCAACTCGAACCTGCTGGGACGTGGCCTGCTGCTCGAGACGGGGTGGCGGAACAACGGCGCGCTCCGGGACGGGCGCACCCTGCGGATGCGCTCAGCGATCACCTTCGGACGCCCGATTCAGACCAACCTGACCTGGAACCGGCAGGCGCTCGGCACGCGTGCGGATCTCGAGATGCGATATCCATTCCTGACCGACCTGCAACGGTACGGCTTCCGCGCGATCCTCGGCAAGGAGGATGACTACGTCCGGTTCGTGCGCCCGACGGGCGCACTGCCATTCCTGCAGGTCTCACGCACGTTCGGGTCGATGGGCGGCGTCGCGCGGATCGGCCGACCAGGCGCGTTGCTGCTCGCCGGAGCGTCGTTGAGTTATGACGATGAAACCCTCGGCCGCTCGATCGTCGTCACGGACAGTGGTGCCTTTCCGTTCAACGAGACGCGGCCGCTGCTGGCGGCGAATCCGCTGAAGGATGCCACCCGTGCGAGTCTGCTGCTCGGCGGCCGCGCCATGCGATTCATCCCGGTCGAAGGGTTCGACGCTCTGACGGGTGTGCAGGATCTTCGCGTCGGCGTGCAGTTCGCCGGGCAGTTTGGCCGCCCACTGAAGCTCAGCGGGCTCGCGACGAACGATTATTTCCTCGCCGGCGACATCTACGCCGGATGGGGCACACCGCGTGGCTTCGTTGGTTCCGAGTGGATTTTCTCTGGACGGAAGGCCAATCGCGGCGGCTGGGATGGGCGCCTGATCAGTGGGCGAACGGCTGCCTATCTCAAGCCGTCAGCACGTTCGACGTCGATCGTGTCGGTGGAGTTCACCGGCGGCAATGACGTCCGCGTGCCGTATCAGGTGTCGCTGGACAACGCGCGTTTCGGCGTCCGTGGGTTCCGGCGGTCACTCGATGCCGGCTCGAGTCGCGCAGTCCTGCGCGCCGAACAGCGGCAGGTCTTCGGGCGGCCGTGGGGCTTCGGCGACCTCGGGGGCGTGGTCTTCACCGAGTCGGGCAAGCTGTGGGCAGGGAAAGTCCCGTACGGTGTGACGTCGCCCTGGCGTTCCTCGATCGGCGCCGGGCTCCTGGTGGCAGTCCCGCCCCGATCGCGCCAGATGTATCGCGTTGACGTCGCCTATGGCCTGAACCCCGACCTGAATTCGAATCGCTGGGAAGTCCGCATCACATCGGGCAACTTCACGCGCAACTTCTGGCAGGATCCCGACGAGTCGCGCCGCGCGCGCGAGCGGTCGCTGATCACGAACCTGTTCTCGTTCTGATCTGCCACGGCGCTCACGCGTCCGGAATGCTCCGTGTGAGCTTGCGCAGCAGCGGAACCGCGAGCAGCATCAGCAACCCGGCGCCCCATGCGGTGGCGGTCGGAATGGTGAAGAAGGTGGCGCGACTTGGGACGGTCTCGATCAGTCCGGCCATGAATCCGCCGAGAAAATTCGCGGCTGAGATCGCAAGGAACCACGTGCCCATCAGCAGCGAGACGAACTGCAGCGGCGCCACCTTCGTCACGTAGCTCAAGCCGACCGGATACAGCGCGATCTCGCCAAAGCTGTGGAAGAGATACGCGGCCACGAGCCACAACGGCGAGACCTTGTCGCCGGCATCGACGGCACGACCAGCGAAGATCAGCAGAAAAAATCCGAATCCGGCCAGAAAGAGCCCGAACACCATCTTCATGCTCGTCGGCGGCTCCATGCGCCGCTTGTGGAGATACATCCAGAACCAGCCAGCGAATGGGCCGAGCAGAATGATGCAGAGCGGTTGCACACTCGCGAACCAGCTGGCTGGAATTCGATCGAGGCCGAAGAGCGATGCGCCCCGCGTCAGATCGACATCACGGTCCGCGAATAGCGTCAGCGAACTGCCGGCTTGTTCAAAGACGAGCCAGAAGAACACGACGAAGAACGAGACCATCACCAACGCCCAGACGCGATTGCGTTCTTCGCCCTGGGTGCCGAGTACTGCCACGGTGAACGACGCGCCGATGATGATGCCATACGCGATCGACATCAGCCCGGAGAGCGACAACGCCCACGCCGGAAGCCCGATCGCTGACCAGGTCTGGACCGATGCGAGCACGGCAACGATGACGCCGCCCAACGCCCCCAGGGTCGCGTTCCTGCCATACGAAGGAATCGCCAGTTCACCGATTTCGGCCGCCGTTTCGGCGTCGCGCGCGTGCTGCGGCGCGAGGCCGATCCCTGGCAGGTACTTGTCGCGTCCAAGCAGATACACGATCAGTCCGAGGACCATGCCGACACCGGCCGCCCCGAACCCGAAATGCCAGCCGAACCGCTCATTCTCGGCCAGGTAGCCGCAGACCAGCGGCGCGAGGAAGGCGCCAAAGTTGAAACAGCTGTAGAAGATGGTGAAACCGGTGTCACGGCGGGGATCACCCTGCGCATACAGCTGGCCGACCATCGTCGAGACGTTCGGCTTGAAGAACCCCGTACCGATGACAACCGCGATCAAGCCGGCGTAGAAGAACGACATCCCTTCCACCGCCAGCAGAAAATGCCCGATGGCGATGATGATGCCGCCAATGACCAGCGACCGCCGCGTCCCGATGAATCGATCGGCGAGATAGCCGCCGATCATCGGCGTCAGATACACCGCGCCGGTATACGCGCCGTAGAGCCTCGACGCATCCTGCCCGCTCCAGTGCAGCGCCTTGGTGAGATAGAGCACCAGGATGGCGCGCATCCCGTAGTACGAGAAGCGCTCCCACATCTCGGCCGCTGCCAGCAGGCCAAGACCACGCGGGTGTCCGAAGAATGCGCGATCATCGCGTGCGGTCGAACTGCTCGCGGAGGCAATGGCGGGAGTGGTCACGGCGATCAGGTCGCGGGAGAAACAGCGGTGCGCCGGCTGCGGAGGGCAGCGGCTGGCAGAAAGAAGTCTGATGTACCGGCCGGCTGCTTGATGCAGGCGGCCCAGTGCCCCGGCGCCTTCTCTTCCAGCGCCGGGATCACCTGCGTACAGGCGGCGTCCTTGTCCGGATGGAAGCAGCGCGGATGGAACACGCACCCGCTCGGTGGATTGGCAGGTGATGGCGGATCCCCCTCCAGCACGATCCGGTCACGTGGCGCCAGCGGATCGGGCAGCGGAATCGCGGAGAGCAACGCTTGTGTGTACGGCATGATCGGCCGTGTGAACAAGACGTCCGCCGTGGCCATCTCGACGATCCGACCGAGATACATGACGGCCACTCGCGTGGCGAGATGCTCCACCACGCCGAGGTCGTGCGCGATGAAGAGGTAGGTCAGGCCGCGGTCGCGCTGCAGATCCTGGAGCAGGTTGATGACCTGTGCCTGCACCGAGACATCGAGCGCCGAAACCGGTTCGTCGAGCACGATGAACTTCGGCTCGACTGCCAGTGCGCGGGCGATGCCGACGCGCTGTCGCTGACCGCCCGAAAACTCGTGTGGGTATCGACGAGTCCATTCCGGCCGCAGGCCAACTTCCTCGAGCAACGCCTGAACCCGTTTGTCAGCCGCCGCGCCCTCCGCCAACCGGTGGATGATCAACCCTTCCTTCACCGTGTCGCCGACGGTCATGCGTGGATTGAGCGACGCGTAGGGGTCCTGAAAGACGAGCTGGATGTGCCGCCGCATTTTTCGCAACTCGGCGCCACGCAATGTCAGCAGGTTCACCCCGTCGAAGGTGATGCCGCCGGCCGTGGGCTCGATCAGGCGCAGGATGCACCGACCGGTGGTCGTCTTGCCGCAGCCCGATTCCCCAACGACGGCAAGCGTCTCGCCGGCCGCGACGTCGAACGACACATCGGTCACCGCGCGCACGCTGCCCTGCACGCGATTGAGAATCCCGCCGCGGATCGGGAACTCTTTCGACAATCCGTTCACACGCAGCAACGGCTCACTCATGCCAGGGCTCCTGCCGTATGACTCGCGGCGCGTCGCTCCGGCTCAACGACGAGATGGCACCGTGACGTGCGACCATCGCCCAGCTGATGCAGCGGTGGCGCCTCGCTGGTGCAGCGATTCCAGGCGTGCGCGCAGCGATCTGCAAAGCGACACCCCGACGGCCATGCTCCTGGCGGCGGCACCGTGCCCGGGATGGTGGTCAGCCGTTCGCGGCGTCTGCCGGCGCGCGGCATCGCCGCCATCAGGCCCTGCGTGTACGGATGCTGGGGCGCTGCGAAGAGCTCCGCCACCGGCGACTCCTCGACGATCTGTCCAGCGTACATCACGGCCACCCGTTGTGCTGATTCAGCCACGACGCCCAGATCGTGCGTGATCAGGAGCATCGACGCGCCACGGGCGCGCTGCGCGTCGCGCAGCAGATCGAGCAGGTGCGCCTGGATCGTGATGTCGTGTGCGGTCGTGGGCTCATCCGCAATCAGCAGCGACGGATTCAGCACCAGCGCCATCGCGATCATGACCCGTTGGCGCATGCCGCCCGAGAGCTGATGCGGGAACTGCCTGGCGCGGATCTCCGGCGATGGAATCCCCACCGCCCCCAGCATCGCTACGGCCTTGTCCCATGCCGCGCTGCGGCTGTCGCTGGTATGCGTGCGCACGACCTCCGCGATCTGCTCGCCGGCGGAATAGACGGGGTTGAGCGCGGTCATCGGTTCCTGAAAGATCATCGCCGCCTGTCGGCCGCGAATGGCGCGTAGCTCCTTGTCACCGAGCGTCAGGATGTCGCGTCCGTCGAACAGGATGCGACTGCCCGGTTCGATCCGTCCCGGCGCATCGATGAGGCGCAGAATCGTGAGCGCCGTCAACGACTTGCCGCACCCGCTCTCCCCGACAAGAGCCAGCGTCTCTCCGCGGACGATGTCGAACGACACACCATCGACTGGCGTGATGAGGCCGTCGGCGGTCCGAAAGGTGACGCGCACGTCTCGCAGGGAGAGCAGGACGTCCGTCGAAGGGGTTTTGGTGTCGGTCATGTGCGGGGAAGCTGCCGGGGGGCGAGCGCGTCGCGCAACCCGTCGCCGAGTGCGCTGACGGCAAGGACGACGATGACGAGGCAGAATCCGGGCGCCAGCGAGACCCAGGGTGCGCTGGCAATGAACTCGGTCCCATCACGAATGATGTTCCCCCAACTGGCCTGCGGTGGCTGCACGCCAATTCCAAGCCAGCTGAGTCCCGCTTCGAGCACGATCACCTGACCGATCGCGAGTGTTGCGGCCACCAGCACCGGGCCAACGACCTGCGGCAGCACGTGACGCAGCGCAAGGCGCGCCGGTGGCACGCCAAGCGCCCTGGCGGCGAGGATGAAGTCGGCGTTGCGAATGGTGCGGACTTCACCGCGGACCAGTCGCGCAATGCCGAACCATCCGGTGACACCAAGCACCACGATCAGCAGCCACACCGGCACCCGCTGAACCGCGGCCAGCAGTGCCAACAGCAACAGCACGCGCGGCACACTCATGCCGGCATCCACACACCGCATCATGATCGCGTCCGTCCGCCCACCGCGCAGACCAGCGATCATGCCCCAGAGACTGCCGACGACCGTTTCGATTAGCACGGCACTGACTGCGACCGCCAGCGACACTCGGCCGCCGCTCAGCACGCGTGACAACACGTCGCGCGAGTAGGTATCCGTGCCAAGCAGGTGGGCCAGGCTGGGACGTCGATGTACGAGATTCGTGATGTCGAGCTGCTCGTACGGTGCGTTCGGCGTCAGCAACGGACCAATGATAACGAGTACGAACATGACAAGCAGTGTGCCCGCCGCAAGCACGCTGCGCCGATCACCGCGCAGCGAGGACACCACACGCCGCCAATCGCCAGCATCGCGCGCGTGTATCGTCATCCGATCGTGCGCGCATCGTCAAGCGAGGAATCGGCGCCCCGTGGGTCGAGCCGCTGCAGCAGAAGGTCGGCGAGCGTCGATCCGACGACGACCATGGTTGCACCAACCAGGACGCAGCCAACGACCAGATGATAGTCGCGTGCCGCAATCGCACCGGCCGCGAGTTGGCCCATGCCTGGCCATGCGAACACTTTCTCGACGAAGACAGCACCACCCACAAGGGCCGGCAGCGCCAGACCCCCGAGGGTGACAACCGGACCGAGCGCCGTCCGCCACGCATGCCGGCGGAACACGGTCCGCGGTGCAACACCTTTCGCGGTCGCCGTGCGCACCCAGTCGGCACCAAGTCGATCGAGCAGCGCCGCCCGCTGCTGACGCGCGACTGGCGCGGCGATCAGAATCACGAGCGTGAGCACCGGCAATACCAGATGGGTCAGTCGGTCGAGCAACACCGTACCTGTCGATGCGGCGATCGGGAGCAGCGGGTCCGACGCGCCGCCCACGGGAAAGAGTTGCCACCAGTATGCTCCGGCGAGCAACACCACCAGTGACAGCCAGAAGTCGGGAAGTGCACCACCGATCAGCGTGACGGCACCGATGCCACGATCGGCGATCCGATTGTGCCGCGCCGCCTGAATCGCGCCGAGGAGCATCCCAAGTGCAAATGAGACGACCAGGGCAATCCCCATCAGCCAGAGGGTGTTCGGAAGCGCGAGCGCAATGATGCTCGACACGGGCCGACCCGTGCTGATGGACCAGCCGAGATCACCCTGCAGGAGCGCGGTGATCCAGTGGACATACTGCGTGCCGATATTGCCGTCCAACCCGTACGCAGCGCGCCATTGCGCTCGCATTTCCGGTGTCAGCCGCGAATTCTCGAGCGCCATCACGAACGGATCGCCAGGCGCAAGGCGCACCAGCACGAACGTGGCCGTTGCGACGATCGCAATGACCAGAATTCCCTGCCAGACCCGCTGGATGACCGCGCGCACTCGGGTGGTGGTTCTCGTTGGCGTGCGTCAGCGCACGACGGTTGGCGGCGTCGCGTCGCGTGCGATGCGTTTCGCGGCGGGAATCTGCCAGCGTGCGATACCGGCCCACCATGCATCCGGCCGTATCCCGGTCACCTCGATGCGCGATTGCACGGCCATCACACGCCGCGGTTCTGCCAGCCAGATCGCCGGCGCATCGTCTGCGATGATGCGCCACGCCGCGGCGAAATGCGCCCGCATCACGCTCGGCTCGAAGGCGGCCAGGCCGCTGTCCACCTGCACATCAAACGCCTTGCTGCGGTACGAACTGGCGTTGTTCCCACCCTTCGCCGCCCCGGCGCTCATCCAGGTGTCACGCACATTGGCCGGGCCGGCATCCTGGCCCCACTGCCCGACGACCGCGTCGTATGTTCGCGCCTTGCTGCGACTGAGCCATGCGCCAAAATCCGTGGCTTCGATTTTCACATCAGCACCGATCAGCCGGAACTGTTCCTGCAACAACACAGCCGCGCGCATCCGCGCGACGCTGGTTGACGTGACAAGGATTCCGAAGCCAAGCACTTTGCCGTTCCGTCGCCGAAGTGAATCCGGTCCGCGCACCCATCCAGCGGACGTCAGCAGCGTGTTGGCACTGTCAACGCTGTACGGGAGCGGCTTGAGTGCTGGATCAGCCACCGACTGTGCGGAGGTGAAGGGGCCTCGCGCCTGCACGGCCAACGAATCGTACATGTTGGCGACGATGCTGCGACGATCGGTTGCCATGGTGAGCGCCCGACGGACGTTGCGGTCTCCGAAGATGGGATGCGGTTTGCCTGTCCCGGGATCGAGCAGATTGAACCCGAGATAGGAATACTCGAGTGATGGCGCCACGATCAGGCGGAGCTGCGGATTCTTCGCCACCTCCGCGACCTTGTCCGGCCGCACCGCTTCGAACACATCGGCCTCACCCGCGGCAACCCGTGTAAACGCGGTCACGGGGTCCGGTGCATTGGTGAAAACGACGCGATCCAGCTGCGTCCGGCGCCGGCCGCCGGTGGTGTCTGCGGCCAGCTCGAGGACTTGCGCCGGGACCCACCGCACGACGCGAAACGGCCCGCTCCCAACAGGCTGCGTCGCGAGTGGTGACGAGGCGAGTGTACTTCTGTCGGTCGTGGCCAGCAGATGCGATGGCAGAATGAACATCTGCATCACAACGTCGAAAAATTGCGAGGGTGTACGCCGCTTGTACCACACCACTGCCGTGAGCGAATCGCGTACCGTGACAGAATCCACGTTGGTCAGCTGCGTCGCGGCAGGTGACGCCGTTTTGGGGTCGGTATAGAGCGCGAAGGTGAAGGCGACGTCCTGTGCGCGGACCGCTCTGCCATCGTGCCAGTGCGCAGATGAATCGAGGTGAAAGACGATCGACAAGGAGTCGGCGGCCCAGTCCCATCGCGTCGCGAGACTCGACGTGAAGCCACCGTCACCCACCGTGTTCAGTGCCGGCCCGACGTCCGCGAGGTGCTGATACACGAGATCTTCAACCTGAGTGCCTGCCTGCGCCGTGGTGATCGGCGGCATCAGATTGTCAGGTTCCGCCGGCGTCGAAATCACTACCGTCCCACCGGGTGAATCGGCTGCCGCGGATGTCTTCGCATCCGTGCCCGTGCTGCAGGCGGCCAGAACGACGAGAGGGAGCAGATGGGTTGCGCGCAGGCTCAGCATCGAGATGTGCAGGTTGTGGTGGTGCGAGGCAGGCGGCGGTTAGCGCCGCCACGTCCAACGTGGATCACGATAGCGACTTGCCGCCGTCTCGACATGGTGCCTGGGGATGAAATCGTCCGAGAGCACGACGAGTCCGCCCGGTGAGGACCGGCGCACCGCCTGCTCCACTGCACGGGAGACCGTTGCCACACTGACGTCGTCACCAAGCCATTCGTGGAGTGTCGCGGGCGCAGGGACGGGCGGCAGCGGAACCAGCGCCAGTTCTGCGAGCATGCCCTGATCGTCACCCAGCAGAATCGAGCCGTGCTGGACGAAGGCACGCGCGTCGCGGTGCTGCGCCGAGCCCACCAGCTTGGCGGCGCCGACGACGAGTTCGCCGGCCGATGGCGTTTCGAAGCATGGCGCGAGCCCCGGCGATGCGGTCCGGCCGGTTGGCGCCGCCAGCGCCGCCCCGATTCCAAGGGATCGCAGCGCGTCGAGGAGCACGGTGTTGATCGCGTCGTAGCCTCCCCGCAGGCTGGGGGCGGCCGAGGTGGGCGCGGCGACCGCATAGGTCAGCTCGCGGCTGTGGATCAGCGCCCGCCCCCCAGTGAGGCGGCGGACGGCGGGCACCCCACGCGCGGCGCAGCGTTCAGGACAGTAGATGCTGGCGCATCGCTGGTTCCGGCCAAATGAGACGGATGGCCGGTCCCAGCTGTAGAGCCGCACGAGGGTGGCGTTCTCCTCGGCGGCCGTCGCCAGCATCGCCTCATCGAACGCCATGTTCGCAATGGCGTCGCGGGGGGGGCTGTGCATCAGGCGAACGTCGCCGCTCCACAGCGAATCAGGGGGCACGACATGTGGGTTGAAGGGCCGATGACGATCAGCGCTTGTGGTCGCTGTAACGGATTACGTTTACCTGTCGCCTGCCGGAGACTCCGCGCACGGCGCCGCCATCCGATACCAATCTGACGATCGGGCGCGAGGTCTGGGCGCCCTGTGGAGTTCCGCCGCATGGCCGTTCCCGTTCGCTCCGCCTCCGCCGCTCCGGCGGCGCTCGATGATTCCGGCAACTTCATCCAGCGCCACATCGGGCCCACGCCGACCGACGTCGAGTCGATGCTCGGCACCCTGGGTTACCCCACCCTCGACGCCCTGATTGACGCGACGATCCCGGAAGCGATCCGCTTCCGACGCCTGCTGGCACTGCCGCCCGCTGAAAGCGAATATGCCGCAATCACGCGGCTCAAGTCGATCGCGGCGAAGAATGAGGTCTTCACGACCTACCTTGGGCAGGGGTACTACAACACAATCGTGCCGCCGGTCATCCAGCGCACGGTGCTCGAGAATCCGGGGTGGTACACCGCCTATACCCCGTATCAGGCCGAAATCGCACAGGGACGCCTCGAAGCGCTGCTGAACTTCCAGACGATGGTCATCGATCTGACCGGGCTGCCGATCTCGAATGCGTCGTTGCTCGACGAAGCCACCGCGGCCGCTGAGGCGATGGCGTTGTCGCAGGCCGCCGTCGGTGGCAATCGCACGAAGTTCTTCGTCGCCGCTGACTGTCATCCGCAGACGATTGCCGTCGTGCAGACGCGCGCCGAATCACGCGGCTGGACCGTGGTGCTCGGTGACGCCAGTGCGACCACGCTCACCGCTGAATTCTTTGGTGCGCTGATTCAGTACCCGACCACCGACGGCGCGCTGGTGGACTACTCGGCGTTCTGCGAACAGGCGCACGCGGTCGGTGCTCTGGTGACCGCCGCCACCGATCTGATGGCGTTGACGCTGCTCACGCCACCGGGCGAATGGGGCGCGGACATCGCCGTCGGCAGTGCACAGCGATTCGGCGTGCCGATGGGCTACGGCGGGCCGCACGCGGCGTTCCTGGCAACGCGCGATGAGTTCAAGCGCCTGCTGCCGGGGCGCATCATCGGCGTGAGTCGGGACAGCCACGGCGCACCGGCGCTGCGCATGGCGCTGCAGACCCGCGAGCAGCACATCCGTCGCGAAAAGGCCACCAGCAACGTCTGCACTGCGCAAGTGCTGCTGTCGGTGATGGCCAGCATGTACGCGGTGTACCACGGCCCTGTCGGGCTGACGCGTATCGCCCGACGGATTCAGCGCCTGACGGCGGTCTTCGTGGCCGGTCTCGATACGCTCGGCTTGCAGGTGTTGCACGAGCATGTCTTCGACACGGTGCGCGTGGAAGTCGGTGTGCATGGAATGCAGGACATCATGGCGGCGGCGCTGCAGCATCGCGTCAACCTCCGGCGCCTCAGTGAAGGCTCGATCGGCGTGTCACTCGACGAGACGACGTCGCTGGCTGACGTCGCAACGCTGCTGACGATCTTCAATGGCGGCGACGCGAGCGGCATCGATGTTGATGCACTCGCCGCGCAGTGCAATCCGCGCTACGACGAGCGTTTTGCGCGCACGACGCCGTTCATGACCCATCCGGTGTTCAACACGCACCACAGCGAAACCGCGATGCTGCGCTACATCAAGCAGCTCGAGGCGAAGGATCTGTCACTCTGTCATTCGATGATCGCGCTCGGCAGCTGCACCATGAAGCTGAACGCGGCCACCGAGATGTATCCGGTGACCTGGGCGGAATTCGGTGGGTTGCATCCCTTCGCCCCACGCGAGCAGGCGAAAGGCTACGCGCACATGTTCGAAGAGCTCGAGGCCGCACTGGCTGACGTGACCGGCTTCGCTGCCGTGTCACTGCAGCCGAACGCCGGTTCGCAGGGCGAGTACGCCGGCCTGCTGACCATTCGTCGGTATCATCAGGCGCGCGGTGAAGGCCATCGCACGGTCTGCCTGATTCCGGCCAGCGCGCATGGGACCAACCCGGCCAGCGCCGTGATGTGTGGCATGACCGTTGTTGGTGTGAAGACCGCCGAGAACGGCAATATCGATGTTGCCGACCTGAAGGCGAAAGCCGCCGAGCATTCGAAGAACCTGGCGGCGCTGATGGTGACGTATCCGAGTACACACGGCGTGTTTGAAGCTGACATCGCCGACATCTGTGCCGAGATTCATTCGCACGGTGGCCAGGTGTACATGGACGGTGCCAACATGAATGCGATGGTCGGTGTCTGCCGCCCGGGCGACGTCGGGGCCGACGTCTGCCACCTGAATCTGCACAAGACGTTCTGCATTCCGCACGGTGGCGGTGGTCCGGGCATGGGACCGATCGGCGTCGCAGCGCACCTCGTGCCGCACCTTCCGGGGCACGCACCGGCGGGCCTGGGGACCGAGCTGAGCTCCGGTGCCGTCAGTGCCGCGCCATTCGGCAGCGCCAGCATTCTGCCGATCAGCTATCTCTACATTCGCATGATGGGCGCCGAGGGGTTGGCGTACGCGACCAAGATCGCAATCCTCAATGCGAACTATGTCGCGAAGCGCCTCGAGCACGCCTATCCGGTGCTGTATCAGGGCCCGAATGGTACGGTGGCACACGAGTGCATCGTCGATCCGCGCCCGCTGAAGGCCAGTGCCGGCATCGAAGTCGAGGACATCACCAAGCGATTGATGGACTATGGCTTCCACGCCCCCACGGTCAGTTTCCCGGTGGCGGGCACGCTGATGATCGAGCCCACCGAAAGCGAGAACAAGGCCGAGTTGGATCGTTTCGTGGACGCGATGCTCTCGATCCGTGCCGAGATCGCGCAGGTGGAGCGTGGTGAACTGCCGCGTGATGACAATCCCCTCAAGCACGCACCGCATACGGCCAGTGCGGTGATCAGCGACGCCTGGACACACGCCTACCCGCGGGAGCAGGCCGCATTCCCGACGGCGTCAGCTCGCGCTGCCAAGTTCTGGCCGAGCGTCGGTCGCATCGAGAGTGCGTATGGCGATCGGCACCTGGTGTGCAGCTGCCTGCCGATGGAGGAGTACGCGAAGGTCTGATGCAGGTGCGCAGTGCACAACTGAGATGAACGACGAAGGCCGACTTCACGCGCTGAAGCCGGCCTTCGTCGTCTGCCGCGGTCGCCAGCGCGGCTCCGACTACTCGCCGAGCAGCGACTTGTAGGCGGCCGCGGACATCAGTCCAGCGCGGGCGCTCTTGTCGGCCACCTTCAACTTGATCATCCAGCCCCCGCCAAACGGATCGGTGTTCACCAGCGCCGGTTCCGCATCCAGCTTGGCATTCACTTCGACCACCTCGCCAGCCATGGGAGAAAAGAGTTCGCTGACGGCCTTCACGGCCTCGATTGTCCCGAACACGGCATGTTCGGCGAACGTCGCGCCCACCTTCGGCAGGTCGATATAGACGATGTCTCCCAGCTCGCCCTGGGCATAGTCGGTGATGCCGATGGTCACGATGTCAGCATCGGCGGCGCCGGCGACGTACTCGTGTTCCTTCGTGTAGTGAAGATTGTCAGGAATCTGCGACACTGAGAGCTCCGAAAATCGGGTGAGAGAAGTGGGGGGGAGTCTAGGCCGCGCGATTCGACTCGGCAACCGCTGCCCATGCCTGGAGTCGGTTCCAGCTCGCGTCGATCTGCGCCCGCAGCGCCACGAGGTCGCGGTCGTTGTCGATCACGACATCGGCACGCGGGCGCTTGAGCGGGGCGGGCAGCTGTGCCTGTACTCGCGTGATCGCTGCCGCTTCGGTCATGGCACGATCGCGCACCAGACGCGCGACGCGTGAAATCACCGGCGCATCGACCAATATGATCCGCGCGAACTGCCACGCGAGCTGCGCTTCGAAGAGGAGCGGGATATCGCAGATCGTGATGGCACTTCCGGCCGCACGGGCGTCGGCGACCGCTCGCTGCCGCGCCGCCTCCACCGCCGGATGCACGATCGCTTCGAGCGCACGCCGCGCCTCGGCATCAGCGAAGACGAGTGCCCCCATCCTCGCGCGGTCCAGCGTGCCGTCCGCGCACAGCATCCCGGCGCCGAAACGGGCCACGATCGCCGCCAGCGCCGGTGAGTTCACCGCGACGGCCTCGCGCGCGGCTGTGTCGCTGTCGATCACGGTCGCGCCACGGTCAGCGAATGCGGCGGCCACCGTGGATTTGCCGGCGGCAATGTTGCCGGTCAATCCGACCAGCAGCATCACTCGTCCACCGGCCGGGCGAGGGCGAGCGTGGTCTTCGCCGCCTCGAGGGCGGCGGACGGCACCAGCAGGGTCACGCCGAAGGCCGAGAATCCCTGAAATGCCGATCCGAAGAGTCCGACCGAGTCGTTGCTCCGCACGACGGCCGGAATGCCCGCCCCGTCCAGGATGGCAACGGCGATGCTGGCTTCGATCTCGTTGCCGAATTCCTTGCAGGCGACCCAGCGGGATCCGGTAGACGAGTCTGGCACTGAGGAGAGGCAGATGGGGATGGACAGACGGGATGCCGATACTCGCCGAACGTACCTCGTCCCAGTCGAGCGCGCACCCGACGGCACGAACGGCGGTCCGCTGAACGTTGCCCCGTTCTCATCGGCTCGTCTCTGGACGTTCCCCCGTACGACTCCCCTCGGCAGCCACGCCATTGCCAGACGCCATCCGATCGCTGCGCCGCGGCCAGTCCTTCGTTGGACTGCTGGTGGTCCTGCTGGTCCTGACCCTGCTGACGGCCTTCGCCGCCCCGCGGGTTGACCTGACGCGCTATCGATCGGACGCCATCGCCAGACAGGCGGCGGGCGTCTTCTCGGCCGCGTCACGCGAGGCCCGGCGGCGGCGGAACGATGTCATCGTGCGGGTGGATTCCAGCGGGAAACGCCTCGGTGTCGTGAACGACGCGAATGGCAACGGGCGCCGCGATCCCGGCGAATCCGAGGTCTGGACTGACCTTGATCCCAGCGCCGACATCCTCGACCCTCCGCGTCCGCTCCCGACGATCTCGGCCAGCAGCGCGAAGCGGCCGATTCACATGAACGGGGTGGCTCCGCCGGTTTCGGTCGGGTCGGTGGCATTCCGGCGCAGCGGCAGCGCCGGCTCGGACTTCGTGCTCTATCTGACCAGTGATCCTGGCTTGCCGAGTGCCTGGCGCGCGGTCCACGTGGCGAGCCGGACCGGGGCAGTGATGCTGTGGCGCTTTGATGGGACCCGCTGGACCCGGGGTCGAACCTGAGTTGACCTGGCGGCCCCAACCGGGGCGCGAGGGTCCGCTCTGCGGCATGAACCGAGCCGGGCAGTTACGACGGTCCGTATCGGTCGTCTGACTGTGTGGAACGTCTAACCTCGTAGCCTTGGCAGGCCACTTATGCAGATGTCGCGCCGACGCGGCTTCTCGATGATCGAACTGCTCACGACCCTGATCATCATGGGGATGATCGCCGCGATGGCGGTGCCCCGGATCGACATGAGTCGGATGCGGGGCGATGCCGCATTGCGTCAGATGACGACGTTGTTCGTGCAGGCGCAGCGCACCGCGCTGTCCAAGCAGTACAACGTGATCCTGAGTGTGGACATCGCCACCAATCGGGTTCGGTTGGTGGAAGACCGGAACAACTCGAACACCTTCGACACCGGTGATCGGATGATGTGGATGGCGCTCGAGCCGGGCGTGAGGTTCACGACGTCACCCGCGCCGCTCGATGGCATGTCGGGCACGGTGGTCTTCCTGAAGCCGAAACTGATTGATTCGTTCACGTCGGTCATCTTCCGCAGAAATGGTGCCGCGAGTTCCGATGGCGCGCTGTTTTTCACGTCGAAGCCGACCGATCCGGGCGCGACGCGCGCGATCACCATCACGCAGAGCACGGGCCGCGCCGATCCCTTCAAGTACAACGGGACCACCTGGGTCCGGGCAGGCGCATGATGCCATCCCATCGGAACAGAAGCGAGGCCTTGAACCGTCAGGGCAACCGCACGGGTTTCACCATGATCGAGGTGATTGTCGCATCCGTGATCCTTGGTGCGGCATTGCTGGCGATGGCAGGATTCACCGTCCGCTATCAGCAGGTCGATGCGAATGCCCGCACCGTGAATCGCGCTCAGCAAGCGTCGAACGAGCGCCTGGAAGCGGTGCGCACGGCACAGCCATACGCAGGGCTCGACACGATGGCGCGCACTGAGAGCACCGTGCCGGGCTATCCTGGTTATGTGCGCGTGACCACGATCACTCGTGTTGGCGGCGGCGCTGCTGACACGGTGGACTACAAGATCATCACCGTCCGAACGCAGACCCCCGGCGCAGTCCGCTTTGCGACCAAGACCTCCATCGTCGGAGCCTTCTGATGCGACTCCCTCACGTCCGGTCGGAACCAGCCGCACGCCCCGGCTTCACGATCATCGAGTTGTTGATCGCGATGTCGGTGACGCTCGTCATCGTGGCAGTGGCCGCGCCGCTGTACACGGCGCAGACCCGATCGGTGAACAACACGGCGGGTCGGACCGATGCAACCCGCTCGGCAAATTTCGCCATCGATGCCATCGAGCAGGATCTGCGCAACACGGGAGTCGGCGCCTATGATGGCCAGCCGATGCTGCTCCGCGCCGCCAACGACGCTGTCAGCTTCAACGCCAACATGGTGACGGCTCGCACCAACGACATCGTTTCCGTGTTCTACGATCCCGATGCCGACAGTACGGCACTGGGTTCGCTGACCCCCAGCTCGTCGGTGACGCTGCCGAACAGCAGCACGACCTATCCGACCGCCTCGTACGTCAGCAACGCCGAGACGATCAGCTACTACGTGCGGTCGGATACGGGCACGTCCCCAATCGTCGGTGGCCAGCGGGTGATCCTGTATCGCCGCGTCAACCGGATGGCTGAAGAGATCATCGCGAGGAACCTCATTCAGACATCAACGGCACCGGTCTTCCGCTACTTCAAGAAGAGCGCCGACGGCGTGACGAGTGAGGTGACCGGTGCCGGCCTGCCGCTCTATCATGCCGCATCCAAGCATGGTGCTGCGGCAGACACCGGCACAGTTGCCGTCATTGATTCCGTCGCATCAGTTCGACTCAATCTGATCAGCATGTACCGCGATCCACGCGGGTCCGTTGTGATCGATACAGTGCAGCGCAGCATCCGGATTGCTAACCAGGGGCTGCTGCAGCGGGCGCAGTGTGGCGAAAACCCCTTGGTGCCCGGGACACCGGTGCTCTCGATTCAACTCGTTGGCGGATTCGCGGCAGTACGGTTGACCTGGAATGCGAGCGGCGACGAACTCACGGGTGAGCGCGACGTCGAGATGTATACGGTCTACCGACGCCTCTTTGGCGCCGTTGACTGGACGGAGCCGCTGGCCAATATCCCAGGTGCAGGGACGGCGACGCTCAGCTTCACCGACAGCAGTGTGTTCCCCGGTGCACGGTACGAGTATGCCATCTCCGCACTCGATTGTACGCCCGCTCCATCGTCCTTGACCGCCGCCGTCAACATTCTGGTGCCATGATGATACTCTCCACACGATATCCGCGTCGCCGCGCTGGCGTTCGTCCGGCGGATCGCCGAGGGATGGCGATCATCATCACGCTGATCCTGACGGTCGCGCTCGGCGCGCTTGCGCTGTCGGCTGTCTACCTCGCCAGCGGTACCAAGATCGGCAGTGGACTGTCGAACCGTGCCGCCGATCTGCAGTATGCTGCCGACGCCGCGCTGCAGATGGGCAAGAGCTACATCAACGCCGATCCTGACGCGATGCCGGTAACCGGCTACCGGGAGATCACGTTCAACGGCGGCGTGCTCCGGGACGCGTCGGGGACGGCAATTCCCGGCGTCACCGTCCGTGTCTGGGCGGGGCCGACCGGTGCTACGTCCGGCCAGTTCGGTGCCTTCGGCTCGGTGATAGCTCAGGCGACCGATGCAACTGGGGCCAAGGTGGTGCGTCGACTCGAACTGGCGCAGGAGAACTTCGCGCGATTCGCGTACTGGTCGAACAAGGAGAATCGCAGCGGAACCCCGCTCTGGTTCAATAGCGGTGACGTGATCTTCGGCCCGACCTGGTCGAACGACACGTTGCGTATTGCCGCGCGCGGGGCCCTGCCGTGGGCGGCCCAGTTCCGCGATGTGGTTGGCACGTCAAAAATCGTTGTGCAGCCCGACCAGGCGGATTGGTGGAAAGGATACACACAGAACATGGCGCCGATGGCCCTTCCCGCGGTCGCGTCGCTCTCCAGCCTGGCGGGGTACGCCACCAGCGGTCGCATGAACTTCACCGCACCGTCGAATGGGGACGAGACCACCGTCCGCATGCGCATCGAGTTCGTGAACGTCGACATCGACAACGATGGCAGCGACAAGGATCCGCAGGACGGCTTCATTCGGGTATACACGCTGAACGGCGCCGGAAACTCGCGCTGGGTGCGCGGCGATCAGGAGGCCTCGGCCACCGATCAGTACTATCGCCGGGAACTCTGTGGCGAATGGATCACCGTCAGCGGTGTCGAACGGTTCTTCTCGGCCAAAGCACACGAGAGCGCGGCCATTCGCACCTGGCTGCTGGCGGCGCCGCAGAGCGTCAACCTGACGGGCCTGGACTTCACCAATGGCGTCACGCTCACGACGACGCAAGTGCGGAACATTCTGTCTCGTGCCAAGTCGCAGTGCTTCCTTGGCGGTGCGCCTGAGCTGAATGCTGGAGCCGCAGCTCCGTATGGCGGCACGGCCCTCACCTTTGCCAACACCGACGCCTGGGGCGCCTGGCAGTTGTACGGCGGCGTGATCGATCCGCGCGTCACCGCGCGACGCGGCGCTCAAGCGCCGTACCTCATCCCGCTCCATCGTTCGGTCAACACCGGCGCGCGGGGCGTGATTCACGTCACTGGCACCGTTGGTGTCAGCGGCCTGCTGGTCGGTCGCGTGACGCTTCGCACGACCGGCACGGCCGTCCTGCTCGATGACATCCGCTACGGCACGAACCCGACCTCCACCGGACGCTGCGTCGACGTGCTCGGCATTCTGTCGGAGACGGACATCGTCGTCGCCGACAACATGCTCAACGACCAGGTCGATGTGGACGCCACGACGGCCACCAGCTTTCGATTGATGGATGACACCAAGGACTTCACCGTGCACGCCGTGGTCATGGCCCTTAACCAGTCATTCCGGGTCGAGGGCTACAATCTTGGCCAAACGACTGGAAATCCATGCATCGGCATCGAGCGTGGACGCGGCTGTCTGTACCTCCTCGGCGGCATCATTCAGGAGGCTCGAGGGGCGGTCACGCAGTTCACGTCCACCAGTGGAACCGGATACGTGAAACAGTACACTTACGATCGATGTGCCAACCTGCGACCACCGCCCTACTTCCCGACCACGGGCCGCTATCTCGACAATCGCTACATGGAAGTCGACCCGGTCACGTTCGACATCGCCACACTCATGAGCCGGCTCACGCCGGCGCCATGACCTGACATGCTGCACGAACGCCCCGTCGATCATGACCTGATCGGCGGGGCGTTCTGCGTTCAGCACACTTGGCGCTGCGCTACAACAACGGCACCTGCGCCGCATCATCCCGCACCACCCGGTGGCACGCCCGGCA
Source organism: Gemmatimonadaceae bacterium (assembly GCA_031423355.1). Lineage (GTDB taxonomy): Bacteria > Gemmatimonadota > Gemmatimonadetes > Gemmatimonadales > Gemmatimonadaceae > JACMLX01. Next base: position 37,632 of record JANPFJ010000067.1, read on the forward strand.
GCGCGCCTCATACGACTGCGTCGCCCCGATCATGATCGTCGGTGAATCCCAGCGCGCCGGCTGCCCGTCGATCAACCGCTGATTGCGACTGGCCGGATTGCCACACAACACGCAGATGGCATGCAGCTTGGTCACCGACTCCGCCACCGCCATCAACGCTGGCATGGCCCCGAATGGCTCGCCGCGAAAATCGGTATCCAGCCCCGCCAGCACTACCCGCCGGCCACGTTCGGCCAGCGCCGTCGCCAGCGCGATGATGCCGGCGTCGAGGAATTGCACTTCGTCCACCGCCACCACCTGCGCCATCGGGTCCAGCTTGCGCGCGATCTGTGACGCCGAATCCACCGGCACCGCCTCCAGATCACGACCATCGTGACTGGAGACGTTGTACAACCCTGCGTACCGATCGTCGAGATGGCTCTTGAACACCTGCACGCGCTTGCGAGCGATCGTGGCCCGCCGCACGCGTCGCATCAGTTCCTCACTCTTGCCACTGAACATCACTCCGGCGATCACCTCGATCCATCCGCCGGAGGACGTGACGAAGCCATCACTCACCGCTGTCAGTCCTCAGTGCGCGATGGCTTGCGCGAGTTGCGCAGACGCTCGGCACGTTCGGCGAAATCATTGCCCTCGGTCCGCGGGCCGCTCGGACGCTCGCTCTGATCACGCGTGAAGCCACGACCGGTTGGTGCACCGCCCTCGCGCGGAGCGCGGGTGAAGCCACCACTGCTTGGACGCGCCGGACGGTCGTCGCGGCTGAAGGCTCCGCTGCGCGGCGGACGTGCCGAGGAGCGATCATCGCGACTGAAGCCGCCTTCACGTGGCGGACGGGCCGGCCGGTCATCGCGGCTGAAGCCCCCTTCACGCGGGGGACGGCTGAACCCACCGCTGCTCGGACGGGCCGGACGATCATCACGCGAGAACCCACCTTCACGCGGCGGACGGGCCGGACGATCATCACGCGAGAACCCACCCTCACGCGGCGGACGCGCCGGACGATCATCACGCGAGAACCCACCCTCACGCGGCGGACGCGCCGGACGATCATCACGCGAGAACGACGGCCGCGCCGGACGATCATCGCGCGAGAACGACGGACGCGCCGGACGATCGCCGTCATCACGACGCGGGAATCCGCTGCGTTCGCGCGGAGCACCGCTTCCACCTTCGTCGCGACGGAAGCTCGGACGCGCCGGACGATCGCCTCGATCGCGCGAGAAGCCACCACCGGCGCGGTCATTGCTTCCGCGACGCTGCGGCCCGCCGCGCGAGGATGCCATCGACCCAGCCATCGGACCGGCACGATCGATCTTCGCAATCACCTGCCGATTCCGCATCGTGCTCGCATTCATCGCGGCCACGATCTGTTCGGCATGCGCGCCGGAGACTTCCACCAGCGTGTGACTGTCGCGCAGGTCGATGCTGCCGACCACACTCCGATCGAGACCGCTCTCGCCGGTGATCGCACCCACGAACGAACTCGCCGTGGCGCCATCATCGCTGCCGATGTTGAACCAGAGCACCTGGAACTCCGGTGGCGGCCCCTCGGCTCGCGGGGCCGCCGGCATCGGTGCCGCGGCTGCGCGCTCCGGCGCCAGCGATTCGATCGGCACGATGGC
>JANPFJ010000068.1:0-5619 GCA_031423355.1 Gemmatimonadaceae bacterium
TGATCGGCGAGGAAATGTTCACGCTGGTCCATTGGGGAAAGCTCCGTCCATGGCATCGCAACCTCCGGTTGCTGGCCACGGTCGTGGGCGTGTCACCCATGTACCCGGTTTCGAGTGTTACCTATGTTCCCGGTCGGTACCTTCGCCCGGCCTAACCCGCGTTGCTGCTGCCACTGCGGCCGGAGTTTCGTGATCAGGCGTACTTTCTGTAAGCCGCAGTGCAGCAGAACGCATTTCCGTTCGTTGGGCAGCAACACCGACCATCGAGGCACCACCTGATGCGCTATGTCGTAGGTGTCGTTGCTGTCGCTGTATCCGCTAGCTGTTCGCGCGATCGCCCGACAAACGCTGCGCCCCATGCTGGCGGGGTGTCCGCGTTTCAAGCAACCGGCTCCCCCACCGTGGCAGCCGGCGCGAGCGAGGCGGCCACCTTGCAAGTTCACCCGCTGACCCCCATGACGGGAGACGTCGAGATCTTGCTCGGGCATCCCGATTCGGCGGGCCGGCCGTTCGTCATGCGGATCCGCGAATTGCCGGGCACGATAGTGCCGCCCCACTCGCATCCCGTCGATGAGCATATCACCGTCGTCTCGGGGACCTGGTACTTCGGCGTTGGCGAGCAGTTCGATAGCACGGCGCTCCAGAAGCTCCCGACCGGGGCCTATGCGTTTGCGCCCGCCGGGACCACGATGTTTGCCTATTCCCCCACGCCGGCCGTCGTGCAGATCCACGGCATCGGGCCGTTTCGGATTCACTGGCGGCATGGCGCGCGCCGCTCTGACGAGCCCGGCGCCGACTCCGTCTTTCGATTCCGCGCTGGCCAGCGGGTCGTCGGCCCGTGGGGAGCAGCGCAGATCGTGATCGGCTATGCGTCGGGGACTTTGATCCAGTATGAGATCGAAACGCCGGATGGCCAGCGGTACATGGCCCAGCAGCATGATCTGCGGGCGCAGTAGGGTTCTGCAGTCGCTGCCCAACCCGGGCATGAACCTGACGGCGCGGCCAGAGCACCGGCCGCTCTTCAGTTCCCAGCGGCCGCGCCGCAGGTTATGCCCCATACGTCGTTGAGGCTGTAGAAAAAGCCTCAACGCGCTCCGCCGGATGGTGGTGCGACGCGCAAAAAACTCGGCATGCAAGCGCGCCCACTGATTGGGGCTTTGTGAACACCTGTTCCTGCCGAATGGCGCCGCGCAGACGGCTCTCCTTGTGCGATTCACGCCGCGTACCCCGCGTCGGCGAGCTTCTCGATGTTGTGCACGAGGCAGAACAACAGCCACTGGCCGTTGACTTTGGTACGGCCGCGCACCGTGAAGCGATCCAGTCCTTTGTTGTACCGGAGATTGGCAAACACCGGCTCGACCGTCGCGGAGCGCCGCCCGTATTGCGCGCGCCCCGCCGGCGTATCGAGCCGCTGCTGCATGCGCGTCGTGTGGGTGTCCCTCGGTATCGGCGCCGACTCGGTCGGCACGCGACCGCGCAGGAACGCTACGGTGCGCACCACGGTGGTCTCGGGGGTGCGCAGACACAGCGTGCGGATCGCACACGGCGCGCAATCGCGCTGCGCGCCGCGGAAGTGTCCACCCACATACCCATTTGTCACGTTGCTGGCACCTTTCCGATACAGCGACTTCCCCGCCGGGCACACACAGGTGCGGGCGTCCGCATCATACGTGAAATCGCTCGGGGTAAACACCGACGACGCGGGCGTCGCCGGGCGCGACTTGTCATGCAGTGGATCCGGCACGGTCGTGTGGTGCGCGCGATCGGCCAATCGCTCGTCGCGTTTCCTCCAAGGTCTTGATCATCCGGTGAGCCCAGGCGATCCCGCGGAGCGCCAGCAACGACTTGACTGGATACTCGCGGCGGATATCGTCGACGGCAATCGCAATCCCACGCGCGCATCGGTGCCGGCCGCGGACTGGATCGTCGCCCACCGCGGAACCGCAACGCGCCACCACCGGCGTTTCCGGTGCTGGGCGCGACGCGCGCGTTGATCCGCCTGGCCGTCTCGCTCGATCCGCTGCGCGCCCGGTTCAATCAATCAGTCACGAGCGTGGGTGGTTGCAACCAGCAACCTCCCCCGCCGCGAAAGACGCGCGTCCTGGTACATGACCCCGCAGACCCCGCCAATCCCGCTGCGACGATCAAGCGTTGGCCGCGCGGCGCGCAGATCCGCATGAATCTTCGTGTCGCTGGCAGCCCCTTCGTGGATCGCCAACGGTTTGAGACGGCTGACTCGACCGCGCTCAAAACACCCGGCGGCGCGTGGTCCGTGGTGAACGGTGCACTGTCGCCGGTGAATCCCGGCCCGGTGCAATTCGCCATCATGGGGGATCCGAGCTGGCAGCACGTGCAAATCGAGGCGCGGATCGAGAACGCCGGCGTGCGCGCAGGCGTGGCCGTCGCCGTCGACGCGACGTCCGCCCTCGTGATCTGGATCGACGAGACGCAGCGCCGTCTGCGCATCGTCACTGGCACCGGTGCTGCTGAAACCGAAGTGGGCTCCGCCGCGCTTGCCGGGCACGCGCCGTACATTCTGAGCATCACGGCGTACGACGACGAAGTTCGCGCTGCAATCGGGCAAGTGGAGGTGAGCGCACCGCAAGCATGCGACGCGCAGGGCGCGTGGCGCTCGTGGCCGAGGGAGCCTCCGTGTTTTCATCCGTGCACGTCGATGGTCTGGATGCCTATCGCTTCGAGTTCACGACCAGTCGTTTCGATGATCTTGCGGAACACGTCGGCAGCTTCAGCGGCGCTGTCCATGAGGTGACATCCCTCGCCCAGCCGACGCAATCCGTCGCCGCCATGCTATCAGCCAATACGACATTCGCCCAATGGATGACCACCTTCGCGCTGCCGCTGCGGACGGTGTTCGATCGCCTTGAGATCAGCCTTCACACCACGGGATTCCTGCTCGTGGAGAGCCCTGACCCACTCGGCACCGATGTCGCGATGACACTTTCACGAGGCGGCACCGACCAGTCCATCACGCTTGTGCGAGACAACACGGGTCGGCGGATCCTGGTGATTCCCACCACTCCCGCAACCGGCGATTGTACACTGACGTTCTGGATCGACAGGCCTCGCTATCGGGCGGCCACCGCCGACGGCGACAGCAATCTTCGCGCGTCGGCTTCGGTTGAATTCGTGCTGCCGGCGCTGTGAGGCTTGAGATGCAGTTGAGGAGCGGCGGACATCGCACGCGGCGATCTCACGCCAACCGCGGACATCTTCGTCCCAGGTGAAGTGCATGGAGCCACACCTGCAGCGCGCTGATGCAGGAGAGACTTCCGTTTGCCCGTCGGCGCCTATGGGGTTCGCGGCGCCGGCGCGCCGGCGTCACCGATCACCGCCTGCGACAGATGCCCGCGCGCCAACTGCGCAGCCAGCGCCGCATCGAGGCCGTAGACGTCCGCGTGGAACTCCACGCCGCCGTCCGCGGAGGCCACCACGGTCGCGTAGAACAGGTAGACCGGCACCCCACGTGACAGCGCCACCCGGGTGGGTGTGCGCGCGTCCATCGCGCGGTCGATGCGTGCCGCCGTCCACTCCGGCTGCTCGCGAAGCAGCAGGACCGCCAGCGCGCGTGCATCGGCGAGTCGGATGCAACCGTGACTGCGGTCGCGGCGTATGCGCTCGAACTCGGACCGCAGCGGCGAGTCGTGCAGATACACATCATGGACGTTCGGGAACAGGAACTTCACCCGGCCGAGTGAGTTCGAACCGCCAGGCAGCTGCCGGATGAACGCGGTGCCCGCGAGCACCCGCCTGAGCACGGGCAACGACGGTACCAGCACCATACCACGATGAGTGACGATTTCGTAGTTGTTGACCGTCAGAATGTGTGGATCTCCCATGGCCAGCTGCACCAGTTCCGCCTTCGCGATGCTGAGCGGCACGATCCAGTACGGTGCGAACTCGACGAAGCGGATGGTGTCGGTGAAGATTGGCGTCTCATGTCGATTGGCGGTACCCACCACGACGTCCATTGACAGCGGTACCTTCGTGCTGTCATTGCTCAGCACACTGAGGTGATACGCCGGGATGTTCACGATCACCGGCGGCACGTCGAATGTGCGCGGCAACCATCGCCATCGCTCCATCGTGAGTTCGAATTGTGCGATGCGCGCCTGCGCTTGAGAATCGTCCACTGCAGCTTGCGAGCGGTACACGGCCAGCGCGCGCCTGAGATTCTGATACTCGGCAAATTGCGGCTCGGCCGCGTCGAGAGTCGAGTCTGGCGCGCCGGCGGCTGCGAGGTGTGTCACGACTGCAACGAGGTCGACCGAATCCCGCGCGACCCACAACGTCGAATGCACATCGGTTGGATTGATGCGGCCGAAATACAGCGCACGCAGCGCACGCAGCGTCGCCACGCTGAGCGCCATGTCGAACTCGGCGCGCGCGTCAATGTCGGCGAGCGGCGAGTCTGCGAGCTGTGCAAGGCGCCCGACGTCGTAGTCCGTCGGATCGAGGCCACGCTCCGCGATGCGCGTGAGCGAGGCAATCGCAGCATGCGCCGATGGTGTCGGCTGACCGTTCCTGGACCAGATCGGCGCCGGTAAATCTCCGGCGTACAGTCGTGACACATCAGCGTGCACATCGCGCAGGTCGGTCCGGCGCAAACCCGGAAGATCACCGTGCGACACGATGTTCGCGAGGGATGCGCCGACGAGCGTGTCCTGCGTCGCGCGTAGCGAAACCGCATGAGCGGTAGAAGCGGAGAGCAGAGCAAAACTCAACACAGCGCATGGGATCGCATTTGACAGCGAGTTTTCGCAGCGCACGGTGGCAGCAATCCACGCGCGCATCCGACTAGGTCGGGGCTGATTCATGGTATTGTCCTCGAAATGACTGGAGGGGGCGCGGCTACACTCGCGATGCTGCAGCGACTCGTGAGCGGCGTGACGATGTCTCAACCAGGCGGCGACGCTTCGGTCCGTGTCGACCGATCAGCCCCCGGGACGTCCCTCGCTGCGTGGCGAGGACCCACACTCGACGATATGTGTAGGCGTCAAATGGAATGTAGCGCGCGTCGCGCGCCGATGCATCAGTCACTCGAGTTCGGTATCCGGATGAACTGTCTTTGCGGTCCGGAAATGGCTGCGGTCAGCCGCGACTGTAGAGACGCACGGGCACGTTCGCGACTCTCGCACCACAACGTGCGGCGCGAATCGTGGCACGGCCACGTTCTCGCCGCGAGCCAGCATCATCGACGCGTCCGGAGCGCTCCGACTGACGCTTCACGCCACGGTCATCGACACCATCTGTCCTCGCATCGTCGCGCGCCGATCGGCGTCGTCCAACACGGCGAGCCTGGTCGCGTCGGCCACCACCGTCGCAATCAACCGAACAGGTTCCGAGTGCGTGTCGGGCTCGACTCCGCGTTCACATCGCACGACCGGTCGGCTGGAGCCTCGCCGCCATTCCGGGAGCAGATCAGTCGGGGCGTCATGCGCCGCCTCCGGTGAGTCACTCCGGGATAGGAAACTCAATTGGGGCTTGTTGAGTAGACGCCGTGGTCGCTGGCCTCGTGAGCGGCGGCGCGTCGGCGTCGGCGAACCCTCCGCTGGGCTGGCGCACCGTGCGGGCCGTTCGAACAGCGACGCGGCGGGGTGC
>JANPFJ010000069.1:0-1526 GCA_031423355.1 Gemmatimonadaceae bacterium
TGATACTGCTTCTCGAACCCACCGACGCTCGCCACCTCGGCCACGCCGGGCACTGCGGTGAGCGCGTACCGGAGAAACCAATCCTGCACGCCGCGGAGCTGGGCGAGGTCAAGGCGACCGGTCGTGTCTTCCAGGGCATACTGGTAAATCCAGCCGAGGCCCGTGGCGTCAGGACCAAGGGTCGGCGAGACGTTGGCGGGCAGGCGTCCCTTGATGCCGTTCAGATACTCGAGGACGCGCGACCGCGCCCAGTACAGGTCCGTTCCGTCCTCGAAGATCACGTAGACGAATGAGACACCGAAGAACGAATACCCTCGTACCGTGCTTGCGCCGGGGACCTTGAGCATTTCGGCGGCAAGCGGATACGTCACCTGATCTTCGACGATCTTCGGCGCCTGCTCTCCGTATTCGGTCTGCACGATCACCTGCACGTCGCTGAGGTCGGGCAACGCCTCCAGCGGTGTGTTCCGGATGGCCCAGATGCCGCCGAGCGATAGCGCCAGCGCCATGATGCCGACGATCAGGCGATTCTGCGCCGACCACTCGATGAGGCGATTCAGCATGGCGTCACCTCGGCCGGTGAGCGGCGTGGGCGTTGGATGTGTCTGGCGGACCGGCAGGACGCGACGACCGGGTGGGCCGTCCCGACGGGACAGGTGGTGTGTTCGGCGCTGTCTTCGGCGGCAGGGTGATCTCCATCCCGGGCATGTCACCCATGCCGCCGAGTGCCGTACCGAGGTTTGATTCCGCGTCGACGAGGAAGGTCGCCGAGGCTACGACCGTATCGCCAAGTTGTAGGCCCCTGAGCACCTGGATGCGCGCAGCAGTTACCGCCCCCAGCGCTACCGCGCGTGGCTCCAGTTGGCCATCAGCACGGCGAACGAAGACCAGTTGACGTTCGCCCGTACTGAGCACCGCGCCACGCGGTACCGTCAGCACGGGCGCACCAGCGGCACCCGTGATGTTCACGGTGGCGTACATGCCTGGCTTGAGGCGCAATCCGCCATTCGTGACCTGCACACGCACCCGAGCCGTACGCGTCTCCGGCGTCAAGGTCGGATAGACGTATGCAATACGTCCCTTCCATCGCTCGCCCGGATATGCATCGAACTCCGCATCGACGACCTGACCCGTCTTCAGGCTCCGCAGGTCCTGTTCATACACTTCTGCCTCGATCCACACCGTGCTCAGATCCGCCACGCGGAACAGGGCATCGCCGGCCATGACACGCTGTCCCTCTGTGACAGCCTTCTCCATGACGACCCCCTCCGCACTTGCCCGCAGCGTGAGCGTCCGCTGCACCTGCCCTGTGCGTTCCACGCGCGCAATTTCGTCCGCGGAGATATCCCAGTAGGCGAGCCGACGACGCGCCGACACGAGCAAAGCGTCGGCACCGGATCGGGTCTCCGACGTTGCATCTGCGACGTCACCGGAGAGTCGCTTCGCGAGCAGCAACTCCTCCTGTGCGCTCACCAGCATTGGCGAAAAGATCGCGAGCAGCGGATCGCCGCGTCGTACCTGAAGAC
>JANPFJ010000070.1:0-1428 GCA_031423355.1 Gemmatimonadaceae bacterium
GCCTCGTTCGACACTGTCGCCGCCGCCCCGACCGTGAGCACGGCCCCCGTGACGCCCCGCAAGGCACACCGGCGCGGTGGCGGGCGCGCCGACGACCGCTCACCGGTACTCGCGAGCTGGGGGACGGGGACCTATACTCCGCGCACCCCATTGAAATTCCTCTCCGGACGAAGAGAAACGGAAAAGACGGCATCCACCATTCACCAACGGAACAGATGAAGACGTTCGCACACTTCCGCTTCCCGTTTGTTGTCGGCGTCGTGCTTATCCAAGGATGCAACCCGATCTACTATTCTCCCAACACGCAGAACGTGCCACTGCTGCGTGGCAAGAAGGACCACAGCATAGCGATTGCCGGCAACAACACGCGTGGTGAACTGCAGGCGGCATACGCCGTGAGCGACCGAGTGGCGCTGGGAGTAAACGGCGGTCGCTTTAGTCAAAAGGACAACAGCAACGGTGATGGCGGCAGCGGTTCATTTGGTGAAGTGGCCGTCGGATACTTTCAGAATGTCTCCGAGCGCGTCGTCTTCGAAACGTATGGACTGTTTGGCATGGGAAACGTTGAGAATCACTTCAAATCGTCGGTGGCGGCCAACCCGGGAACAGACGGCAAGATCGCCAGCGACCTTGTGCGCTTTGGAGTGCAGCCATCGCTGGGCTACCGCCATCCAGTGTTTGAGGCGGCGATTTCGACGCGTGTTGCAAACCTCAACTATTCCAACGCGAAAGGCAGCTTGGTGTTTGACCGGGTTGCGCAGGTCACCTATTTGAACAACAACAATCAACTTTGGCTGGTCGAGCCCGCGCTGACGGTGCGTGCTGGTGCGCGTTTTCTGAAAGTGCAAATTCAGATTGGGCGAAGCGTCAACCTTACGAACGGCGACTTTCGGCAGGACAAGTCGCACGCAACGATCGGCATTGTCTATCGACCCAGTCGGTAGCGCATGCTGAGTTCGGCAGCGCGACGGGATTCCGGGCGCAGTACTGTGCGAGCCGGATGGCCAAGCATGCTCCTGACTCGGTCGCAGCCCGTCGCCATTCTGTTTCACATGGTGCCGAAATCGCACGGTCAGCGCTTCTTCACGTTCACACGGAGCCCCCCTCCCATGCGCGCGCTCGCCCTACGCTCCGCCGTCCTCGTCGTGCTGGTCTGTACCCGCGTTGCAAGCGCACAGACCTCGTCAGACAAAATCGACGCGATGTTCAGCCGCTTTCACACACCGGACTCGCCCGGTGCCGCCGTGCTTGTGCAGCAGAACGGCAAAATCGTGCACGCCCGCGGCTACGGCATGGCCAATCTCGAGCAGGGCGTGCCGATCCGCCCCAACACGATCTTCGACATCGCATCGGTGTCGAAGCAGTTCTGCGCCATGGCCATTGCCTTGTTGGAAGCCGACGGTCGGCTCTCGCTCACCGATGACGTCC
>JANPFJ010000071.1:0-2052 GCA_031423355.1 Gemmatimonadaceae bacterium
CGACATGTCTGTGATCGTCATTCGGCACCCTCCTCTGCCACGACTTTCGGCACGTACATGAGCGTCGCCCGATTGCTGGACATGCACCATTCCCTGGCGAATGCCGTCACCTGCGCTGCAGTCACCGCGCGGTAGCGCGCCGGCTGTTCGTTCACGAGCGCCGGGTCGCCGAAGTACGTCGCAAACTTCGACAGCGTATCCGCGCGATCCTGTGCACTCTGCAGCGACGACACGAAATCCGTCTCGATCAGCGCCAGCGCGCGCGCCAGCTCCCCTTCCGTCACACCGTCCAGTGCAAACGCATCCAGCTCGTCGTGCACCGCCTGCTCCAGGCGATCGGCGGTGACATCACCATTGGCCGTGGCATCCACGATCAGCAGGTCGGCACCCTTGGTGAGGTCGAAGGTGTACGACCCCGCGTCAGCCGCCACCTGCAGCTCGCGCACCAGTCGGCGATAGAGCCTGCTGCCCTTCCGCATGCCAAGAATCGCACCCGCCACACTGGCCGCGTACCACGCATCACTTCCGCTGGGAGGAATGCGCATCGCCACGATCGCGCGCGGCAGCTGCACGTCGTCTTCCACCACCTCGCGCAACGCCCGCTCGAAGCGCGGCGGCACGCTGAAGTCAGGTCGCGATGGTGGTGACGGATTGCGCGGAATCCCGCCGAAGTACTGCTGCACCAGTGCGCGTGCTTCCACTGGATCGAAATCACCGGCGATGGTCAGTACCGCGTTGTCGGGTGTGTACCAGGTGGCGAAGAAATCCGCGACATCCTCGAGCGATGCCTCGCTCAGGTGTTCCATCGATCCGATCAGCGAATGGTGGTACGGATGTGTGGACGGATAGGTCAGCGCCGGCAGCTTCTCCCACCACGTGCCATACGGCTGGTTGTCCACACTCCAGCGCCGTTCGTTCTTCACCACGTCACGCTGCGTGTCGAGCTTCTGCTGCGTCATCGCCGGCAGCAGACTCCCCATCCGATCCGCCTCCAGCCAGAGCGCAATCGCCAGCTGGTTACTCGGCACGGTCTCGAAATAGTTCGTGCGATCGAGCCAGGTCGAGCCGTTCAGCGTTCCGCCAGCGCGTTGCACCAGTTCGAAGTGCTCATTCGCTTCGACGTTGGCCGAGCCCTGAAAGAGCATGTGCTCGAAGAGATGCGCAAAGCCGGTGCGGCCCTCGCGTTCGTTGGCGCTGCCCACATGGTACCAGAGATTCACCGCCACCAGCGGGGCGACGTGATCCTCGGAATACGTGACGCGCAAGCCGTTGGCGAGTGTTTCGGTATCAATCGGTATCTGCATATGGACGGAATGATACCGCCCCACGGCACCGAAGTGCCGCAGGGCGGTATCGAAGGAGCACCCGCATGCCTATGTGCATGCGGGGCCGGGGAGGCCAGACTCGGTCAGAAGCCTGGGTCGCGCGCCCACCCCGAAGAACCACCACCAAGTGTCAGACCAGCTCGCATCACGTAGGCGCCGCCGTTGGCACGGGTGTCATCCGCGATCTTCTTGCCGGCACGCAGGAACTGGTAGCCGCCTGCGATGTTCAGGTGCACACCCTTGGCCAGATAGATCTGCGAACCGAGCCCGCCGCCAAGCTGCGTGATGTTGGATGTGACTTCGGCGTTCGAGATCGTTTCCGCCCGCTGCAGCAGACCGCCGCGGCCGTAGAGGTACGGCGTGAAGTTCGAGGCAGCGAAGGGCAGCGCGAGCCGCGGCTCGATGTAGAAGCCGCTGAGTGTGGCCTGTCGACTGTTGGCACCGATGACGTCGTGCCATGACCGTTGATAGCCCACCGACAGCGCGAGGTTGCTGATGCCGACGGTGAACTGTGCCTCGGCACCGCGCCCGTCGTTCAGGTCACCAACCAGGCCTCCGCGAAGAGCCTGATAGTTGGCACCACCTTCGACCGTGAACATCGGGGCCTGGCGTTGCTGCGCCATCACCGGCGCGGCAGTGGCGAGAAGGGAGGCGGAGAGCAATGCAAAACGGCGGATTGACATGGATGGCTCCGGTTGAGTTCATCAGCAGAGGCGCGACCCTCGCT